>CATXZX010000097.1 GCA_958404085.1 uncultured Prevotellaceae bacterium
ATAAGACATTCGAGGCCTCATAGCATAGTTTGCCTCGGGTGGCCCGAATTTCAAAAAGCCGGGCCCGGACGACGTACCCTCTGCGCCCGAGGCTGGATTTTATCTCTATTGACAGACTCAACCCAGCATTCGCAGTAATAAATAAGCCCTTCAAGAGCGAATTCACCTATCTTTTTGTACCTTTGCAAGCGCTATAAAAAATTATGCTTAAGTATGTACGAAGACAGAATTCAAAGAGCCGTCGATTTATTTCTAAAAGGATATAATTGTTCGCAATCCATAGTCGGTGCCTATGCAGATTTATATGGATTTACCCCTGAACAGGCATTACGCATGTCGGCGTCTTTTGGCGGCGGCATCGGCCGTATGCGCCAGACATGCGGTTCGGCATGCGGCATGTTTTTGCTGGCCGGTCTCGAAACGGGCTCCATCAAAGAAGGAGACACAGCCGGCAAATCCTACAATTATAAAATCGTCCAACAGCTGGCCGAAGAATTCAAAAAAAGAAATGGAGCGCTCATCTGTTCGGAGATTCTCGGCCTGAGAAAGAATCAGACCATCTCGCCCGAAGCAGAAGAGAGAACTCCATCTTACTACAAAACCCGCCCATGTACACGCGTCATTGAGAATGCGGCCCGCATATACGCCGAATTTCTGACTGAGTTGCACAAGAGCGGGAATCCGCAAGCTGCATCTTCCTGCGGTTCTTCTGAAATGTAATCAGTCCCGACGGAAGATATCCCTCGTATAGACTTTATCGAATACATCGTCCAGACAAGCGTCGTAGCGGTTGGCAACGATGGCCTGCGATTTTTTCTTGAACTCATCCAAGTCGTTGACAACGAGGCTGCCGAAGAATGTGGTGCCGTCCTCGAGCGTCGGTTCATAGATAATGACCTGAGCGCCTTTAGCCTTGATGCGTTTCATGACACCCTGAATGGATGACTGGCGGAAGTTGTCGGAATTCGATTTCATCGTCAGCCGATAGATGCCTACTGTACACGGAACCTCCGTTCCTGCACTATATTGGCTGTTCGCCGTATAATAACCGGCCATGTGCAGGACCTGGTCGGCAATGAAGTCCTTACGGGTACGATTGCTTTCGACGATGGCCGTCATCATGTTCTGGGGCACTTCGGCATAATTGGCCAGAAGTTGTTTGGTATCCTTTGGCAGACAGTAACCGCCATACCCGAACGAGGGATTGTTATAGTGTGTACCGATGCGCGGATCAAGACCGACTCCCTCAATAATGGCCCGTGCGTCGAGTCCCTTCACTTCTGCATAGGTATCAAGTTCGTTGAAATAGCTGACCCGTAGCGCCAGATAGGTGTTCGCAAACAGTTTGACAGCCTCGGCATCCTTCATGCTCATGTATAGAACGGGTATTTCTGTCTTGATGGCACCCTGCTGAAGAAGTCCGGCAAAGACGCGGGACGCTTCGGTCAGTTTCTCTATATCCGTTACAGACTGTATAGCCGCGTTCTCGACCGTGAAACATGGTTTTTCGATAATCTTAGGAATACCGGCTATGATACGCGAAGGATAAAGGTTGTCGTAAAGAGCTTTACTCTCGCGCAGGAATTCGGGAAAGAACAGCAGGTTGAACTGCTTGACCCCCATCGCCGCATACTTTACATAAAGGCTTCGGCAATAGCCGACAGGAATCGTAGACTTTATCACCATCACGGCATCCGGATTCACGCTCAGCACAAGATCTATCACATCCTCGATGCAATGGGTATCAAAGAAATTCTTGACAGGATCGTAATTCGTAGGGGCGGCGATGACTATAAAATCGGCATCTTTGTAAGCCGAAGCCCCGTCGAGCGTAGCCGTAAGGTCCAAATCCTTTTCAGCAAGATACTTCTCAATATAATCATCCTGAATGGGTGACTTCCGACGATTGATCAGCTCCACCTTTTCAGGTATCACGTCGACAGCCGTGACATGGTGGTGTTGAGCCAGCAACGTGGCTATGCTGAGACCGACATATCCTGTGCCGGCAACAGCTATGTGATATTTTTCTTTCATTTTCAAAGGTTATAAAATTGCTTGAACCAAACCACTGTACGGTCAATGCCTTTCTGAAGCGATGTAGAGGGACTGAAGCCTGTCACCTCGCAAAGGGCCGATGAATCCGCATAAGTCTGATAGACATCGCCCGGCTGCATGGGCAAGAAATCTTTCTTTGCCTCACGGCCAACAGCATTTTCGATACACTTGATATAGTCCATCAACTTTACGGGCTGCTGATTGCCTATATTGTATATACGGTAAGGAGCAGGAGAAATGGCCGGATCAGGCTGCATGTCATTCCAGTTTTTATCGCCTTCAGGTATCACATCGGCAATGCGCGTCACTCCTTCGACAACATCGTCTATATAGGTAAAATCGCGAAACATATCACCGCGATTGAATACCTTGATCACACGGTCATGAAGTATGGCGTCGATAAACAGGAAGGGAGACATGTCGGGACGCCCCCACGGTCCGTAAACCGTAAAAAAGCGCAGGCCCGTAGTAGGCAGGTTGTAGAGTTTCGAATAGACATGAGCCATCAGTTCGTTACTTTTCTTGGTGGCTGCATAAAGGCTGACCGGATGGGCGGTTCCGTCATGTTCCGAAAAAGGAACTTTGCCGTTCAATCCATAAACGCTCGACGAAGAGGCATAAACAAGATGCTTCACTCCATTGCGACGGCATCCTTCAAGTACATTGACAAAACCATCGACATTGCTCTCGATGTAGGCCTGAGGATTGGTAATCGAATAACGGACGCCGGCCTGGGCTCCGAGATTGACGACCCTATCAAACTCACCGTTGGCAAAGAGCATCTGCATTGCTTGGGCATCCTCCAGATTCATGCGGATAAAACTGAATCTCTTATCCGTTGAACTTTTGGCAAACTTATACCATGCAACATCTTCTTTGACTATCCCCAAGCCATTCAGACGCGCGTATTTCAACTCCGGATCGTAGTAGTCATTGATATTGTCAAGACCCACAACGGTATCCCCTTTGTCCAACAAACGTCTGCAAACTGCGCTACCGATAAAACCGGCCGCTCCTGTCACTAATACTTTCATTTTTCATTCTTAATGGCGTACAGACGATGAAAGTCTGTCTACCAACAAAAAGCCCGCTTACCCCCACATAATTTGCTACTGAAGAACCAGCCGTATAAGGGTAAACGGGCCAATCGACCTATCTCTTAAGCAAATAACGGATAGTTCACCATCAATGCGTTCACTCTACTGCGTACAGCCGCGATAGTTGCCTCGTTCGTCGGATCATTCAGAACTTCTTCTATCATCTCGGCAATCGTCACCATCAGGTCCTCTTTCGCGCCACGCGTCGTTATTGCCGGTGTCCCGAGGCGTATGCCCGAGGTTTGGAATGCACTGCGAGTATCAAACGGAACCATATTCTTATTAACGGTTATATCAGCAGCCACCAATGCATTCTCGGCCACCTTTCCGGTCAAATCGGGGTACTTCGAACGAAGGTCCACAAGCATACTATGGTTATCCGTTCCACCGCTTACAATCGTAAAGCCACGTTTGATAAGTTCATCGGCCAAAACCGCAGCGTTCTTTTTCACCTGAGCCGCCCACTGCTTGAATTCCGGCTGTAAAGCCTCACCAAAAGCAACGGCCTTTGCGGCTATGACATGTTCAAGCGGTCCGCCTTGAATGCCGGGGAAAACAGCGCTGTTCAGCAATTGGCTCATCATCTTTATTTCGCCTTTCGGAGTACGTTTTCCCCAAGGATTTTCGAAATCCTTGCCCATCAGGATAATACCCCCGCGCGGACCACGCAAAGTCTTGTGAGTCGTAGAAGTTACGATGTGGGCGTATTTAAGCGGATTCTCCAGCAAACCGGCCGCAATCAACCCAGCCGGATGTGCCATGTCGACCATAAATATCGCACCGATTTTGTCCGCAATCTGACGCATACGTGCATAATCCCAGTCACGGCTGTAAGCCGAACCACCGCCGATAATCATCTTCGGTTTATGTTCAAGAGCCAATTTTTCCATTTCGTCATAATCGACCCGACCGGTTTCCTTATTCAAATTATATCCTATCGGAGTATACAACAAGCCCGAAGTATTCACTTTTGAACCATGCGACAAATGGCCGCCATGGTCCAAATTCAATCCCATGAAGGTATCTCCCGGATTGAGACAGGCCAGAAATACCGCCGCATTGGCCTGAGCCCCGGAATGAGGCTGCACATTGGCGTATTCGGCACCGAATAATTTCTTAACACGTTCAATTGCCAGATTTTCAACTTGGTCAACAACAGAACATCCGCCATAATAGCGCTTGCCCGGATAACCTTCGGCATATTTATTAGTCAACCAAGATCCCATGGCCTTCATGACCTGGTCACTCACAAAGTTCTCAGATGCAATAAGCTCTATACCTTTAAGTTGTCTTTGGTGTTCGGATTCAATCAAGTTGAATATTTCGTTATCTTTTTCCATAATGTTTTGAATATATACAAAGGATTTGTAGTTTCTGTTTTTGGGATATCAAATAAGTTTGGCCGTCTCTATGTTCTGTTCCTTCTCACAATACTGACACTGTATAATACCTTTCTTTTTATTCAGCACGTGAAACGAAGTCTGCATCGGTTCGTTGTTTGTAATGCACATCGGGTTAGCACAGCGTACGATTCCCGTCAATTCGTCCGGCATAACGACCTGTCTTTTCTGTACGACCTCATAGTCTTTAATCACACTCAATGTCACGTTCGGAGCCACGACAGACAACTGATTCGTTTCCTCGTCCGAAAAAAAACGGTCCGCAATTTTTATAATGCTCTTCTGCTCCATCTTATCGCTTTTCAGATTATATCCGATGGTGACAGAGGTCTTCACATCCTGCAAATGAAGCAGGTTTATTACGGAAAACAATTTATTGGACGGAATATGATCCACAACCGTTCCGTTGCGCAGTGCCGCAACAAGCATTTCTTGACGTTTCATTTTGATCCGCTTTTGATATTTGTGAGTTCTATTTTAATTTTTACCCTCCGAATCACGTTTCACTTCGTCCAGCGTAATCCCCAGCACATCGCATATAAGGGCCTGACGGGCAAAAAGTCCATTATGGGCCTGTTGAAAATAATATGCATGAGGACTACTATCCACATCACACGAAATTTCATTCACGCGAGGCAGGGGATGCAGAATCTTCATATTCGGTTTAGCCTTCGACAACATACTGTTCCGAAGAATGTATATATCTTTTACGCGTTCGTACTCCATCAGGTCGGTAAAACGTTCGCGCTGAACCCGTGTCATGTACACGATATCGGCATCCGAAATCACATCCTCGTTAAATTCCGAATATTCCGTATAAGAAATACGGTGTTCCTGACAGAATATCTTATATTCATCTGGCATGGCAAGTTCATTAGGAGCAATAAAATGGAACGTCGGATTAAAATGACGCATGGCCATCAGAAGAGAGTGTACCGTCCGACCATATTTCAGGTCGCCCACCAAATAAATATTCAGGTTTTCGAGCGTTCCCTGCGTTTTATAAATGGAATACAAGTCCAGCATGGTCTGCGAAGGATGCTGGTTCGCGCCGTCTCCGGCATTGATAACCGGAATGGGAGACACCTCAGCCGCGTAACGAGCCGCACCTTCCAGATAATGACGCATCACGATGACATCGGCATAATTGCTTACCATCATAATCGTATCTTTCAATGTTTCCCCTTTGGAAGAACTGGTAACTTTCGGGTCCGTAAACCCGATTACTTTAGCTCCCAACCTATTTGCCGCAGTCTCAAAACTCAAACGGGTCCGAGTGGAAGGCTCAAAAAAAAGCGTTGCAACAATCTTGCCATCTAGAATTTTGCGGTTTGTATGTTTTTCGAATTCCTGCGCCATCGCAATCAGATACATTATATCATCCTTGCTCAAATCGGCGATGGTTGTTAAGCTCTTCTGTCCCTTCATATCGCTTTTTATTTTGGTTTAATTCTATCAGTGGGTAAAGTTAGAAAAAAAAATGCGAACAACTGAATGCTATCGGAAAGTTCTTCAAAAAAACGGGAAAAATCACCCGATGCCAACGCCCATACTCTACTCATCATAAAACCAAAGAACCGGCGCTCCTTCCATTCGAAACGCCGGTTCTTCTGATTCCGTATATATTATGTATCAACTCACTTATTTTCCGCTGCGGTGCAACTTGCGGAAAGGCATCATTTTCTTTATGGCCTGGATTTTTGCCGTCCCGTCAACTTGGGCAGTTCGCGAAAACAAGATAGACGAAGATACGTTTTCCAACACAGTCACCATAATCTGCGGATCGTCATCTGCAAATGGAGTAAAGTCTTCATCTACGATCGTTCCTTCGTCATAATAAGACAGCATTATATATTTATTATTGCTAAAATACATCACATCCCTATAACTGCCTTCGTCATCGCCATCCACATCCACTTTCTTAATACCGGACTTATCAGCCTGTGCCTCCAGCGTCTTGAAATCATTGAAACTACCGTTGTAGTAAACTGCTCCGCCGGTTCCTACTCTTTTATCTCCTTCGGTTATGTTCATCACAAGCGGGGCAGCCGACGCCAGTACCGGGGTAAAGGCCGGAAGTCCGACCTGTTTAGGCTGTACATTCCTAAACGTTTTTGCAATCATAGCCAAATCAATCGTCACCCTGTTGGCCGTATACTTGGCACCCATATCGTATTTGCCGCTCGCCTCGTCCATATATGCTCCTATACCGTCTAAATCGAAAACGAATTTATCCGATTTCCGGTTTACGACGATGTCCGTAGAATTTTCGCTGTAAAGCATTTTTTCCTGATCCGTTACGCTGAC
>CATXZX010000098.1 GCA_958404085.1 uncultured Prevotellaceae bacterium
TCGCGCAGCGAGTCGAGCGTAGCGAGCAGGACGGCCGAAGCATTGCCGCGTCGGCGATACGTGTCCAGCAGCAGGTGACTTACGTCGCGGCGGGCCTGGAGGGATGCTGTGTCGGAGCGCATGAGCCGGTAGCCGTCCCGGATGCTGGAGGCCACGACGCTGAGCAGGTCGCCGGCATAATGACGGCTGTCGCGGCCGGTCACAATCAGCGGCACGTAGCGGGATGCCTGGACATCGGCCAATAGCTGCGGGTTGCCCAATGCCTGGGAAAAATGAGCTTGGGCGTTCAGACGGACCGAATCCGACTGCGGGTCGTCGGTATAGGCGGGTGTCTTTTCCAGAAGCAGGCGTCCCAGCACGGTATGGTAAAGTGAACGGGCCGCCTCGTCCTTTTCGTTCCGGAGTCCGGTACGGAGCAGATCGATGGCGGCTGTCGTACTGTCGGGCGACAGGCTGGTTACGAAGCGGTAACGCACCAATAATGCCTTGAGGCACTGTCCGGCGTTTCCGTCTGCCGTGGCTTGCGTTCGGATACGGTCAAGGGCCGACATGGCTGTGCGGGGAGCATCGCTCTTCGAGGCTTTTTCAACTTGTTTCCACAAAGATTCGTAATTTTGTGCTGCGGACGGAAGCAGCGTGCAACAGGAAATTGCCAGCAACCCGGCCAGACGTCTCATCTTTTCCTTCATGATTTTTATTGTTTATGTATTACAAAGAACGGCTATTCCATGTGAATAGCGTTTTTTTTCCTCATAATATTTATTAAATGACCGGTTCTGTATCTTTCTTATCGTGTAAACGAACTTTCCGGGGTGGCGGTAACGGTACGACAAGGGAGTTTTTTGGAAATAGCTCGGAGAAAATTGAAAATAGCGCGGCGCTTTTTTCGGCAACCCTCATGCGGACGGAAACAAAAAGTCCGCACTGCAGCGGCAATGCGGACCTTCGATAGATAAGGATAATCGTATCAGTTCTTTTCAGGAATCTGCTCCAATGTGGCAAGCAGGAATTTATAGAATTTTCCGACCGACGGTATGTGGCAACGCTCATCGGGGGTATGCGGCGAGCGGATGGTCGGACCGAAGCTGACCATATCCATGCCCGGATAGACAGAACCGATTACGCCACACTCCAGTCCGGCGTGTACCACCTGTACGTGGTTGTCTGTCCCGTACATGTTTTTGTAAATGGTCTCCATACATTTCACAATAGGAGAAGCGGGATTCGGCTGCCATGCGGGATAGCCGCCGCTTTGTTCCACCTTGAGGCCTGCCATGGCGAATACGCTGCCTACAGTCTCGGCGTTGCAGTCGCGCATGCTGTCGCACGAACTTCGTACCAGAATCATGACATTCACGTGGCCGCCGCCGATGTTGATGATAGCCAGGTTACTGGATGTTTCAACAATCTCGGGGATGCTGGGGATGTAGCGCATCACGCCGTTATGGCACGCATAGATGGCGTCGATCAGGTTGTCCTGAATTTCCTCGGGCACCTGCATGGCCGGGGTGTCCACCTGTTCGAGTTTGAGAGCGAGGTTGGGTTCGATGCCGGCGTATTCGGCCGTAAAGATTTTCTCCCATTCGGCCACACATTCGGTCAGGGCGGCTATGTTTTCGGCCGGGAGCGTCAGCACAACTTCGCAATCGCGGGGAATGGCGTTGCGCATGTTACCGCCGTTCCATGACGACAGGCGCGCCTCGTAGTCGGCAACGGCTTCCTGCACGAAGCGTACCATCAACTTGTTGGCGTTGGCGTGTCCTTTGGCGATGTCTTGTCCCGAGTGTCCGCCGCGCAGGCCGCTCAGTGTAACTTTGACGGCTGCGTCGTTGGCGTCGGTTTCCACTTCCTTGTAGTCCATGCTTGCCGTAACGTTCACACCACCGGCGCTACCGATAACCATTTCGCCTTCGGTCTCTTCGTCGAGGTTCAGCAGGATGCTTCCTTTCAGCGTATCGGGCGACAGGTTGTTGACACCGTACATGCAGGTTTCTTCGTCTACCGTGACGAGTCCTTCGAGTGGCCCGTGTTTCAGCGTGTTGTCCTCCATGATGGCCATGATCGTTGCCAGTCCCATGCCGTTGTCAGCGCCGAGGGTTGTTCCTTTGGCCTTGACCCATTCGCCGTCAATGTAGGTCTGAATGGGGTCGGTCTCGAAATTATGGTCTACGGTGCTTAATTTCTGCGGAACCATATCCATGTGTGCTTGCAGCGTTACCGTGCAGCGGTTCTCCATGCCGGGAGTTGCCGGCTTGCGCAGTACGACGTTACCCGCCCCGTCGGTGAAGGCCTCGACGGATGCCTTGGCAGCCCAGTCCAGCAGGTAAGCGCGGATAGCGTCCAGATGTCCGGAAGGATGGGGAATCTGGGTCAGTGCGTGGAAGTTATTCCAGATAGCCTGAGGCTCTAAATTTTTAATTTCACTCATGTCTCTTTATGATTTATTGGGTTTGTAAGTAAATGCAGGCGTGTTTTTTCGGACTTTCAGCAGTGAAAGGGCTGTCGCTCCATAGGTGCCGAGTACGATGATGAGTGCGGTCTGGAGCGTATGTACGACCAGTGCAAAGACAATGGCATCGTTGGCGGCCACACCGTAGAGTACGAGCATGGTCTTGACGGCAAAATGCCATGGACCGGCACCGTTCGGAGTAGGGACGAGTACGGCGTACGAACCGACGCAGAACACGACGAGCGCATCGACCGGTCCGAGGGCGTTTGTGAAGTCGAAACAAAAAAACGTGAGGTACAGGTGCATGTAGTAGCATGCCCATATGGCCACCGAGTAGAACAGGTAGAGCGGAAGGTTGCGCACGCGGCGCAATGACGATATGCCTGTCCACAGGTCGAGTACGACCCCCTTGATGCGCTGAAACATGGAAAGACGCCATACAAGCACACCACCCAGTACGACTGCGGCGATAAGGCAGACCGATGTGACGAAGTAACCCGTCGCCGAGAAACGGCTGAAAAAAGAGTCGAAGGAAGTGCCCGTCGTCTGGAAAAAGTGGAGGAAAACGCCCATCTGGGCCAGCAGTGTGATGCCTGTTACGACCAACATGAACAGGGAGTCTACGATTCGTTCGGTAACGACCGTTCCCACGGCTTTCGAGAAAGAAGTGCCTTCGTAGCGTGCCAGGGTGGCACACCGGGTTATCTCGCCCACCCGGGGTATCAGCAGGCTGGATGCATAAGAGACGAAAATGGAATAAACGCAAACCTGCTTGCGGGGATATTCGTCGAGGGGGGTCAGTGTCTGGTGCCATCGCCATCCCCGAAGCATTTGCGGCAAAATGCCGAACATTAGCGAGAGGGCCATCCAGCCCCAATTCATTTTATACAGCAGGACGTTGCGGACTTCCTCCCAAGCTGTTTCGCGATACATCCAGTAAAGAATGCCGGCACCGAGAATAAAAGGAACGCAAATCTTCAATATGTTGTTTAACGCGCGCTTCAAAACCGATAGAAATCTAATTAATTAGTACCTTTGCACCCCACAAAGGTACTAAAAAGCCATTATTATGAAGTCAGTCCGACCAAAAAAATTTCTGGGGCAACACTTTTTGAAAGATCTGCCCACCGCGCAAGCTATAGCCGATACCGTGGATGCGTATCCGGATGTTCCGGTTCTGGAAGTAGGCCCGGGTATGGGAGTGATGACCCGTTTCCTGCTTGAAAAAGACCGCGAGCTGAAAGTCGTGGAGATAGATTTTGAGAGTGTGGCCTATCTGCGGGAGAACTTTCCGCGGCTGGAGAACGGAATCATAGAGGACGATTTTCTGAAAATGCACCTGGAACATACTTTCGGCGGCCGCCCGTTTGTGCTGACGGGCAATTATCCGTACAATATCAGCAGCCAGATTTTTTTCAAGATGCTTGAATATAAGGAGCTGATACCTTGTTGTACGGGAATGATCCAGAAAGAGGTGGCCGAGCGGTTAGCCGCTGCGCCGGGCAGCAAAACGTATGGCATATTGAGCGTACTCGTGCAGGCTTGGTACAACGTGGAGTACCTCTTCACCGTACACGAACATGTATTCAACCCGCCTCCGAAGGTAAAGAGCGCAGTAATCCGCATGATGCGCAACGATGTGGAGACGCTGGGTTGCGACGAGCGCTTGTTCCGTCGTGTTGTGAAGACCGTATTCAACCAGCGTCGGAAAATGATGCGCGGATCGATTCGTCCGCTGTTGGCCCAGTTGGATGCCGAAGCCATTGCGCGCGGCGGGGCCATACGGAGCGACCACAACGACTTCCTGGCTGGCGAAGGCATGACGCGCCGGCCCGAGCAACTGAGTGTGGCCGAGTTTGTCGGACTGACCAATATCGTGGCGGAAGAGTGCGCGTACGGTCATTGACGCGGGCGTTTCCGTCTGGAAAAGTTCCCAGCTATTTTGAAAAATCTCCGAGGTTTTTCAAAATAGCTGGGAACTTTTTTGTTTTAGCAGGGCCGGGTCGAAAAAAAACTTTGCACAAAGACGGACCGCAGCGAGTCGTAGACTACCATAACTACGCTTATACCACAGATTTCTGTTCCTTATTCTGGGATAAGTAGTTATATGGTTGCCGTCTAAAAGATGTACATCTTTGGAAACGAATGTGCGAATCTGTAAAAACGAGATTTGCTTTTTCCGGTTCCTTTCCCGCATTTTTCGTTCATTCTAAGCATTTTGCGGATAGCATCGTAAGTTTTTCAGCTGGAATATGATAACTTTGTAGACGGTAAGAATATAATAAAGGAGAAACAGCCATGGCAGAAAATAGAATCATCGCAAATAACGGTTCGTCAATAGTGCTTTATATCACAGATGACGGTAACACCCGGCTTGAAGTGAAACTGGAGAAAGATACCGTGTGGCTGAACCGAGAACAAATAGCTCAACTATATGATCGTGATTATAAGACAATAGCAAAGCACATCAATAATGCTTTGAAAGAAGAATTGGAAGGCGAGCCGGTAGTCGCAAAATTTGCGACACCCAAGAAATATGGACGCAAAGAAGGGCTGACTCAAATGCAATATATTGAATATTATAATCTTGACATGGTTGTCTCAATAGGCTATCGTGTAAAAAGTCGTAATGGTATTGCATTTAGGAAATGGGCAAATACCGTTCTAAAACAATACCTTATCAAAGGTTATGCCATAGATCGGCGCCGTCTTGACCATTACGACGAATTGAAGGATGTGGTGCGCTTGATGTCGCGTACCCTCACTTTTCAGGATAAGGTGTCGGAGGGAGAATATTCGGGACTGTTCAGTGTCATTGCCGATTATGTCTATGCCCTCGACACCCTCGACCGTTACGACTACCAGTCGCTTCGGATAGAGAAAACGACCTGTGAGAATCCTTTCCGTGCCACCTACGACAATGCCATGAAGGCCATCAACGCATTGAAGGAAAAGTTTGGCGGCAGCCAGTGGTTTGCTAATGAAAAGGATGATTCGTTCAGGAGTAGTATCGGGCAGATTTATCAGACTTTCGGCGGTGAAGACCTTTATCCGTCAGTAGAGGAAAAGGCCGCCATGTTGCTTTATCTTGTGGTGAAAAATCACTCGTTCAGTGATGGCAACAAACGAATTGCGGCGATGCTCTTTCTTTGGTTTATGGAGAAAAACGGCATACTATACTCCGCAGATGGCCGTAAGCGTATAGCCGACAACACGCTCGTGGCACTCACGCTGATGATTGCCGAGAGCCGTACCGAAGAGAAGGATGTGATGGTGAAGGTGGTGGTGAATCTAATCAACAAGGAAAATCAATAAAGTGCATTTGGAGTGCAAGACTTCGTAACGTTTACAAAAGAATAGAAATATGGCAGACACTACAAAACAAATAATTGAGACCGAAAGACTTATCCTCAGACCTTGGAAAGAAACGGACGCCGAGGCTTTGTTCAAGTACGCGAGCGATCCGGACATCGGTCCCATCGCCGGCTGGCCTCCTCACACGTCGGTGGAAAACAGCTTGGAGATTATCAGGACAGTTTTCGCTACCCCTGAAACTTATGCGGTTGTGTTGAAAGTTACCGGTGAGCCTGTCGGCAGTTGTGGAATAATGTTTTCCGAAGGTCTTCACTCTGCGGAGATGAAACCAAGCGAGGCAGAGATAGGTTACTGGATAGGCAAGCCCTATTGGGGACAGGGGCTCATTCCCGAGGCTGTCAAGGCTTTGTTGGCAAGAGGCTTTAAAGACCTGCATCTTGATGCCGTATGGTGCGGACATTATGACGGGAACGCCAAATCGAAACGGGTTATCGAGAAATGCGGCTTCAAATTTCATCATACAAACAAGGACATTGTATCTCCGCTCGGAGATGAGCGGACTGAGCATTTTTACATACTGATAAAGGAAGATTATTATGTCAATAAATAACATCGATTTGTCAATCCTGCGGCTATCTGACATAATAGACAAGAGTTTGCATAAGACTCTTAATCTTTGCTGGATTTTTTCGGATTTATATAGGAATGAATTATCGAAATATCCTTTTATGATAAATTTGTTGGATGATGCCCTATGCTCAGAAAGACTAAAGGAAACAGCACATAGCAGAATACTTTATAGGATTCTGCATGACAAGAATATGCAAAAAAGATTCATAGAGCTGAGAAAGAATTAAATTTGGATGCTCCGGATTGTCTGCATGTTAGATGGTTGGAGGGAAAAAGTGAAGAAGCTACAAGCAAGCATGTAGCTTTTAACAATCCATTGAAAGGTCTTTTTAGTGAAAACAATTGGGAAATATATGGAAAGAATAGTATATCTGCCTACCGTCAAGTTAGAAGTGCAACACTTCCACCGCCCTCCTTCGTCCTTGGA
>CATXZX010000099.1 GCA_958404085.1 uncultured Prevotellaceae bacterium
GAGGTTGCCTAATACGTTTAAAAGACGTACTTTTGTGCAAAATAAATCGTTTATACACTATTTCTTACATTACTTCAACCTTACAGAATGAGAAAAATCCTGTTTTTCATCACCCTGTGTTCGAGTTCCCTGGCCCTTTGGGGACAAAGTACCAAAGAGGCCCGCAACGTCATAGAACGCTTTGCCGGCAAACGGCTGCCCGTCAGCCTTTCGCTTTCGCTCGAAAAGAACGACGGCTGCGACAGTTACGAATATTCGGCCGCTGAAGGCCGCCTGAAGCTGCGCGGAAGCAGCGGCGTAGCCCTGTGCCGCGCCTTCTACGACTACCTGAAGGCCAACCAGGCCGGCATTGCCTCGTGGAGCGGCAACCGCTGCGACCTGCCCGACCGTCTGCCCGACGCACAGGCCGTACAGGCCCGGTCGCCCTACCGCCACCATTACTATTTAAACGTCGTGACCTACGGCTACACCATGCCCTACTGGGACTGGGAGCGCTGGGAGCGCGAGATTGACTGGATGGCGCTGCACGGCATCGACATGCCTCTGGCCCTTGTGGCCAACGAGGCCATATCGGCACGCGTGTGGAAAAAACTGGGACTGAGCGACGAGGAAATCAACGCCTACTTCGTCGGGCCGGCCCACTTCCCCTGGATGCGCATGGGCAACATCAGCGGCATCGACGGTCCGCTGCCCGCCTCGTGGCACAAGGACCAGATAGCCCTGCAACACCGTATCCTCAAGCGCATGAAGGCACTCGGCATGAAACCCATCTGTCCGGGATTTGCGGGCTTCGTGCCCCAGGCCATGAAACGCCTCTATCCGGACATCAACCTGGTGGAGACCTCGTGGGGAGGGGCATTCCACAACTGGATGCTCATGCCCGACCATCCGCTTTTCTGCCGCATCGGACAGCTCTTCATCGAGGAATGGGAGAAAGAGTTCGGCCGAGGCGACTACTACATCATAGACAGTTTCAACGAAATGGACGTTCCCTTCCCGCCCAAGGGCACCGCCAAACGATACAGCCTGATGGCCGACTACGGCGAGGCCGTATACAACTCCATCAAGGGCGGAAATCCCAACGCCACGTGGGTCATGCAAGGATGGATGTTCGGCTACCAGCGCAACATCTGGGACTACGAGACCCTGAACGCCCTGGTCAGCCGCGTGCCCGACGACCGCCTGCTCCTGCTCGACCTGGCCGTAGACTACAACAAGCACTTCTGGCACAGCCAGGTGAACTGGGACTTCTACCGGGGCTACTTCGGCAAGCCGTGGGTATACAGCGTCATACCGAACATGGGCGGTAAGACGGGCCTGACGGGCGTACTGGAGTTCTACGCCAACGGCCGCCTCGAGGCACTCCGCTCGCCCAACCGCGGCCGCCTCGAAGGTTACGGCATGGCCCCCGAGGGTATCGAGAACAACGAAGTCATCTACGAACTCGTGACCGACGGCGGATGGACCGACGCCCCCATCAACCTCGAAAAATGGCTCAACGCATACAGCACCTGCCGCTACGGGCGCACCACGGCCGACGTAACCCGCTTCTGGAGCGAGTTACGCAAATCGGTCTACGGTTCGTTCACCGACCATCCGCGCTACAACTGGCAGTTCCGACCCGGACGGGTCAACAAGGGCTCGATACGCGCCGACGAATCGTTCTACCGCGGCATCGAGAGCCTCTCGCAGGCCATCCCCGCCCTCGGCCGGTCGCCCCTGTTCCAGGCCGACATGGTGGAGATGACGGCGCAATACTTAGGCGGAAAGATGGAAATCCTGATTCAGGCATCGGCCCAGACGGCCCTGGCCGGCGACACGGCCCGCACACGCAGCCTCGAAAACGAATTCCTGGCCTTGGCCGAGGGACTGGACCGCCTGCTGGCCTCGCACCCTGTCCTGCGGCTCGAAAACTGGATAGACTACGCACGCCGCCACGGCCAGACCCGCGAACTGGCCGACTACTACGAACACAACGCGCGCCGCATCGTAACCATCTGGGGCCCGCCCGTCGACGACTACTCGGCACGTATCTGGTCGGGACTGGTGCGCGACTACTACGTGCCGCGCTGGAAGAACTTCTTCGAGAGCCGCCGCACGGGACGTCCCTTCGACTTTGCCGCCTGGGAACGCAACTGGGTGGAACAGCAGACCGGACTGTCCGCCGCAGCGCCCTACGCCGACCCCCTGCAGGCCTGCCGCCAGCTGCTGGAACGTGCCTCGCACGTCACGTCCGCCCTGCTGGACGAGACCAAGGGCGACCTGTTGGGACAGTGGACACCGGCCGACGTGTCGGCTGAGTGGAAAGAGATGGAATGGACTCTGCCGGCCTCCAGACTGGCGAAGCTGCGCGGCGTCATATTCAACTACACGCGCGGAAGCAACAAACTGGAAATAGACGAGGTATCGGTAGAGGCCGACGGACAGATCATAGCCGTGGAAAAACACCGCGGCGAGACGGGCATCGACAACCGCAACAATGTGTACCTCTTCGGGAAACCCCTCCAGGCTCCGACCAACAACTCGTGCCACATCCGCGCCAAGGTGCGCAGCGACGGCCGTTGCGAATCGTACGGACAGGTGTTTCTCATCGGCCGATAACGACTCATTTTTTAAACATGCTCATGAATAAATCATTTCACCCTCAGTTCCGCCGGAGCGCTTGCCTACGGCGGAACTTTTTATGGGTGCTGGCGGTCCTCCTGGCAGGGCCGGTATCCACAGCCTCCGCCAAAGACATCCGCACGCCGAAGGAAGACGCAGCCTTCCTGGCCGGAAAGAAAAAACTGCTGACAGCCCGGTGGAACCAACCCTTCGGTGCAAAAGAAACGGTCAGCAACCACGCACCGCTGGGTCCCTACATGGGTAACGGCGATGTGGGAGTGGTGAGCCACACGACGGCCGCCACCCAGACGCTGCGCGTATCGAAGGTAGACTTCGTGACCGACGGATGGGCCGACTGGGCCGGAACAGGCGCCGCCGCACTGCCCGTAGGGGGCATGACGCTGCGCGTGGAATCGGCCGAGGCAGCAGGTTTCGGGTACGAGATGGACCTGACGGCCAACGAGCTGCGCATGACGACGGGCACCGCAAGCCGCGTACGCATGACCAGCTGGATAGCGGCCGAAGAAAACATCGTCGTGACGGAACTCGCCTCCGAGGCCCGCACCCCCGTGACCGTAACGCTCGAAACCTTTGCCGACAGCACCACAGCCGCCTATGCCACCACAGCGACCGCCGCAGGCGACATAGCCCAGACCACGCGCCGCACCAAGGCGACGGGCGGCGTGAAGTGGATTTCACGGGCGGGCCTGTCGTCGCGAATAGTAGGCTGCCCGTCCGAAACAGGAGCCACCTCGTCCCACAAGGCACGCACCCGCTTCGTCCTGAAGCCCGGCCGCACGGTCTACGCCGTACTGTATGTGTCGGGAGGCGGCCGCACGGACGATGCCCGCCTGAGCGAAGCCGCCAACGGCCTGGCCCGGCTGGACAAGCGCGCCATAACCCGCCTGAAACGGGCCAAAGACGCGTGGTGGGACGACATGTGGAAACGCTCCTACGTGGAGACCGGCGACTCGCTCCTCGACCGCCACTACCTCTCGTCCATCTACCTGCTGGCCTCGGCCTACAACCGCCACTCGCCGGTCTGCGGCGGCATGTACGGCGTATGGAACATGGCCGACAACATGATGTACCACGGCGACATCCACCTCAACTACAACAGCCAGGGAGGCCTGTACAGCGTATTCTCGGCCGGCCGCCCCGAACTGGCCCTGCCCTACTTCGGCTCCATGGAGCGCCTCATGCCCGAGGGCCGGCGCCGCGCCCGTGAGGACATGGGCAGCGTGCATCCCTCGCTGAAGGGACGTTCGTGCCGCGGCATACTCTTCCCGGTCAGCGCACTGGGCATCGGCGAGTTCTACTGCCAGTACTGGCAGCAGACGGTCAACGCGCCGTTCAACGTACCGCTCTTCAGCTGGTACTACGAGTACACGGGCGATACCGACTTTCTGCGCCGCCGCGCCTATCCCTACCTGCGCGAGTGCGGCGACTTCTACGAAGACTACATCCGGCGCGAGGAACTGCCCGACGGCGGCCACCGCTATTGTATCACGACCGGCGCGCACGAGGGTTCGTGGGACCTGAACCCGTCCTCCGACCTGGCCTTTGTGGAATTGACGTTCCGCCTCTTGCTGCGTTACAGCCGCCTACTCGACACCGACGCCGACCGCCGCGCCCTGTGGGAGGACATCGTCGGCCACATGCCGGCCTACCGCACCATCATGCCCACCCGGGAGCCCAACGAGGGCCTGCCGGTGTTTGCAAAAAACGAAGCGGGATGGGACCTGCCCAACCACGCCATCCAGCTGCACCCGGTCTATCCGTGCGAACTCATCGACCTGCGTTCCGACAAGCGGCTGGTGGAGACGGCACGCAACACGCTCCACTACTACGAGGTGTCGCAACGTGGCTTTACGCACTGCATGAACGAACTGGGCCTGAGCGCCTTCGTCATGGGTGCCCGCCTGGGTTACGCGCCCGAGTTGCTGATTGAAAACATGAAGGAACTCATTGCCCGGGCCCGCCCCAACTTCCTGATTACGGACGGACACCATTGTCTGGAGAAGACCGCCGTGGTGGAAACCCTCAACTCGATGATGCTCCAGAGCGTAGACAGCGTACTCTACCTGTTCCCCGACTGGATAAAGAAACCGGCCTCGTTCCGCCGCCTGCGCGCCAAAGGGGCGTTCCTCGTATCGGCCGACTACGACGGGAAGGCCGTCGGCAGCCTGCTGATACACAGCGAAAAGGGAGGCCCCTGCCTGCTCCGCTCTCCGTGGCCGGGCCGACGGCCGACGGTCGTACAAGGCAACCGCCGCATCACGGCCACGGAGACCGAAAGCGGCGTATTCCGCTTCGAGACACAGCCCGGAAAAACTTACGAAATCAGTCCCGAAGCCTGAGACATTCTTTATTTACCTAAACAAAACACTTGTCATTATGAAACACACGCATTTGCTTTGTCTGGCAGCCCTGTGCTGCGCCGCCACCGCCCACCCGGCCGACCCGCCCGCCATGGGCTGGAGCTCGTGGAACAGTTTCCGCGTACACATCAGCGACTCGCTCATCTGCCGGCAGGCCGACGCCATGAAGCAAACCGGACTGGCCGCCGCAGGCTACCGCTACATCAACATCGACGACGGCTACTTCGGCGGACGGGGAGCCGACGGCCGCCTGCTGACCCACCCGGCGCGCTTCCCGAAAGGCCTGCGCCACGTCGTAGACCACATCCACGCATTGGGATTCAAGGCGGGCATCTACTCCGACGCGGGGCGCAACACGTGCGGCTCGTACTGGGACAGCGACTCGCTGGGCGTAGGAGTAGGCTTGTACGGACACGACAGCCAGGATGCCGCCTACTTCTTCCGCGAACTGGGCTTCGATTTCATCAAGGTGGACTTCTGCGGAGGCGACGCCAAACAAAATACCGGACACCTGCAACTGGACGAGCGCGAACGCTATACGGCCATCCGTCGCGCCATAGACGCCGCAGGACGGCCCGACGTACGCATGAACGTATGCCGGTGGAACTTTCCGGGAACATGGGTACACGGGGTGGCCTCGTCGTGGCGCATCTCGCAAGACATCAACCCCAGCTGGGCCTCGGTACGCAACATCATCGGCCAGAACCTCTACCTCTCGGCCTACGCCGGACCGGGACACTACAACGACATGGACATGCTCGAAATAGGGCGCGGCCTGAGTGCCGCGGAAGAGGAGACGCACTTCGGCATGTGGTGTGCCATGTCGTCGCCCCTGCTCATCGGCTGCGACCTGACACGCATTCCGCCGGCCTCGCTCCGCCTGCTGCTCAACCCCGAACTCATAGCCGTCAACCAGGACCCCACAGCCATGCAGGCACGCCCCGTCCGCCGCGAACAGGGGGCACTGCTGCTCATGCGCGACGTGGAGCGGCGCGACGGCCGCCGGCGCGTGGCCGTACTCTATAACCCGGGCGACAAACCCGTGACGTGGACCCTGCGGCGAACCGACACGGAGCTGGACGGACGCATCGACGTGCGCGACCTGATAAGCCGCACACCTCTGCCCCCGCTGGCCAAAGGAGCCGACACGGCCACCTACCGGATAGCGCCCCACGGCATACGCATCCTGAAACTCAGCGGCCGCAAGCGGCGCGAGACGCAACGCTACGAAGCCGAATGGGCCTGGCTGAACCAATACCAGGAACTCTGGAACACCGGCAAACAGATCCGCTACGAAGAGGCGGCCGGACTCTCGGCCGGCGCTAAAGTGTCGTTCCTCGGCGACGGGCCCGACAACTGGATGGAGTGGCGCGACGTGAAGAGCCGCGGCGGACGCTACCTCCTGACCCTGCACTACCAGGCGGACGAGGCACGCCGCCTGACACTCACCGTAAACGGCCGCGAGACACCGCTGGGCACGCTACCCCCCACAGGCGGACAGACGGCCACGCACCGCACGACCGTCGTACTGAACAAGGGGTTGAACACCATCCGCCTGGGCCAGGCCGACGGTCCGGCCCCCGACATAGACTGCATCGACCTACGGCGCGGGACGGAATAGGACACTTCCGACAAAAACAAAAGCCACAAAAATACAACGACGAGGCCACCGGTTTTTACCAGCGGCCTCGTCGTTATTACAAACAGGGAGAAACAACCTAATCCTTATTCAGTCATCCGATTTCAGCGTCACGGATTAACGAAACATCAGTTTGGCCGGCCCTCCGTTCCGGCTACTCCTTCAGCCTCACGATGTCGGGAGCCCCCAG
>CATXZX010000100.1 GCA_958404085.1 uncultured Prevotellaceae bacterium
CCTTTTTACCAAAGATGAGATCAGTCAGATGAATATTCCCGGATTCTCAAACTCCATCCCGCACTACCTCATTTACGGACGTAACGGCAGGTTTGTCAAGGCCATCAACGGTTGGTGCGGTTTAAAGAATATGACCAAGGAACTGGACAAGGCGCTGGCTGAATAACATTTACCGATAGATGGGAAAAGACAAGTCTTTACGTTAACGTATCGCCTTATTCCAATAAGCCGAAAAACAGGTTGACAAGAAAAATCAACAGTAAATCTAACCAATTAGGCAAAGGCAATAAAAATTCGAGGCCGCTATTTTGAAAAAGCACGGTAGTTTTTCAAAATAGCGGCCTCGAATTTTATCACCATACACCGTTATTCGGCCACATCCAACCGGGAAAGCGCATAGGTATAAGCTCCCATAACGACCAAATGGCTGGTAGACTGCGACGTCGTCATCACACCGACCCGCTTCATGGCATCGTAAACCTGCTTGCGTCCGCTGCCGGGCACCGTGATTTCCATCTCAGCGCCACGGGCAAACTCCTGCCAGGCCGCCTCGTCATCCAGGTTGTAAACTCTGGAGATAATACGCGGAAAGCGATTACCGGAAAACATACCCAGATTGCTGTTCATCTCGGCTACCATAGCCGGTACGATGTACTTCGAAGCACCTGCCAGTCCGCCGCCCACAGCTACCACACCGTCAATCAGCGTCACGGCTGCCGACAGGGCATCGCCGGCCATCTCGCCAAGTTCCGCAAAACTGCGGCATGCGGCCTGAGCATCGCCGGGACGTATGCCCTCTGCTATGTCGAATATTTCTTTCGGTGTCAAATCGGTCGTATCGCCCGTCAACTCCGTATAAACCCGCTTCACGGCACGGATGCTTACGCTTTCTTCCACTATCATTTCCGGATACTTCTTATTACGCATGCACCAGATTTCGCCTTCGGCCGAATTGTCGCCCGCCAACAACCGGCCGTCTGCCACGATACCGCATCCGAAGCCCGTACCCAGCGTCACACCGATAAGATTGCGGTATTTTTTATTACTGCCCATCGCCTCCAGGCGGCGGTTTATAGCCGGAAGAACACCAACAAGAGCCTCACCGTAAGCATACAGGTTGCCGTCGTTGTTAATGAATACCGGCATCCGGAATTCATCTTCCAGAATAGCTCCCAGAGGCACACCGCCGCGGAAGGCCGGCAAATTCGGCAAATCGCCGATGATGCCCCGTGCATAGTCTGCCGGGCCGGGAAAGGCGAAGCTGATAGCCGAGGGACGCTCGGGCAAACAGTCTATCACTTCCGAAAAACCCTCTTTCAGCACCGCAAGGCATCCGTCGAGCGTATCCGTCTTCGAGGGCTTATGGACGGGAGTGACTATTTCCTCACCACCTTTTATGGCTGAGAATATGGAATTCGTTCCGCCGGCATCCAGCGTGAGGATGATTCGCGGGTCATTGGCATAATTATTCATCTTTCTTTTCATTTAGAACGTTTGTATTAACGGCTGACGCCGTACTTATCAGGGCAAATATACGATAAAATGGAGAAAATGAAGCCACTAACAAAAGAAAGATGCGGAAAGGAGTGTATAAATATCCTTTCCGCACCGATTTTCGGACCGCACACACGTTATACGGATTCCTTATAAACAGTCGGGCAAACGGTATAAACGGATACCGTTGCTTCCTTTTATCAAGATGAAATGCCCCGATACGGGGTTTGTCCTCAGCTCGTCCATCACCTGGTCTACCTGTTCAAAACAACGGAACTCCCGGGGAGCCAATGCACGGAAGTTCGGTCCGACGAGCCACACCTTGTTGAAGCCGGCTTCGAGCAGGAAATCAATAATCTTGCGATGCTCGCAATCACTGTCGGCCCCTAACTCGCGCATATCGCCCAGTATAAGCATTTTCTCGGGCACCTGCAAATCGCGGAAGCTCCGAAGAGCCGCCATCATACTGGTAGGATTGGCATTGTAAGCATCTACGATAAGGCGATTGCGCCCGGTATCGATCAGTTGCGAACGGTTGTTACTCGGGACATAGGCGGCCAAAGCCTCGCTCACGGCCTGCGACGAAACGCCGAAATGAAGGCCGACCGCCGCAGCAGCCAGGAAATTATCCAAATTGTACGTTCCGGTCAGACGACTGTCCACCGTATGCCAACCGCCCCCCGGCTTTCGCCACCGGAACGACAGGTACGGGGCACAAGAAAGGACCTCTCCCTCGACAAAGCGGTTCGCGTCCGACCCCGCATGCCCATACACTACAACCGGGAGGTCCGGAAGGCGTTCGGTCAGCCAATGGTTGTCGCCGTTCACAAAGATCCCGTTCCCTTTCCGTTCGGCCAGGTATCTATACAACTCCGTCTTGGTGCGAATGACTCCCTCGAACGACCCGAAGCCCTCGAGATGGGCCTTTCCAACGTTGGTTATCAGGCCATAATCGGCCTCTACAATACGCGAAAGAGCGTCAATCTCGCCGGGATGGTTCGCTCCGGTCTCAATAATGGCCAGTTCGTGTTCCGGCCGCAGGCGCAACAGCGTCAGCGGCACACCGATGTGGTTGTTCAGATTTCCCTCCGTATACAGCACACGATAGCGCTGCGAAAGCACCGCGGCCGTCAGTTCTTTCGTGGTCGTCTTGCCGTTCGTTCCGGTAATCTGCAAAATAGGTTTTCCCCATTGGCGGCGATGATAGGCAGCCAGCTGTTGCAACGCTTCCAGCACATTGTCAACCACGATATAGCGTTCATCGCCCTGGGGGACATAAGCGGGATTATCGACCACGGCACGCAAGCACCCGTTGCGGAGCGCCGCCTCGGCATAAGCATTGCCGTCGAACGATTCGCCGCGCAATGCAAAAAAGAGCGACCCCGCCGTACAATGCCTGCTATCGGTCGTTACGGTTTCGCCACTCTGCTTAAAATGAGCATAAAGAGTCTCTATATTCATTTACCTGATACCTCCTGAAAAATAACGGCGCAAAGGTACACAAAAAGAGACAACCAAAGACCGACGAACCAAAAATTCTACGTACTTTTGTTCCGTAGAAAACAGCATGCACCAATGAATAAATTTCTTCCATATACACTAAACGTCGGCGGCCGGCTGCTTGATTTGTCGCAACCGCAGGTAATGGGAATCCTGAACGTTACACCCGATTCGTTTTATGAGGCCAGCCGGCAGCAACACGAGGAAGCCATCGAACGAAGGGTCCGCCAGATTTACGAGGAAGGGGGAGATATGATAGACATCGGTGCTTACTCGTCGCGGCCGGGTGCTTCGGATGTGTCGCCGGACGAAGAGATGAAACGCTTGAGGCGCGGCCTGACCATCATACGGCGCATCCGTCCGGACGCAGTCGTTTCTGTCGACACGTTTCGGGCCGACGTGGCAAAAATGTGTGTCGAAGAATTCGGCGCGGATATCATCAACGACATATCTGGAGGTGCCATGGACGCCACCATGTTCGACACCGTAGCCCGGTTAAAGGTACCGTACATTCTTATGCACATGCAAGGAACCCCGCAGACCATGCAGACAGATCCCCAATACACTGACCTCATGAGCGAAATGCTCGTTTATTTTGCCCGGCGCATAGACCAACTGCACGAACGCGGAGTCTGTGACATCATCGTCGACCCCGGTTTCGGTTTCGGAAAGACGCTGGCTCACAATTACGCCCTCATGAACCACCTTGACGCCTTCCATACGCTGGAATGTCCGCTGCTGGTCGGTATATCCCGCAAGTCGATGATATACAAACTACTCGGCGGAACACCGGAAAGCGCTCTCAACGGAACGACCGCGCTGAACACGCTGGCGCTGTCCCAGGGGGCGCACATTCTGCGTGTCCACGACGTAAAGGAATGCGTCGAAACCGTTCAAATCGTAAAGGAAACCATTGCTAACTCTTGATTTTTGTCTATGTTCACGTTCGGATTAAAAGACATCATCGACATAATTCTTGTCGCCCTCATTCTTTATTACATTTACCGCCTCATGAAAGAATCGAGCTCGGCGAACATTTTTTCCGGCATCATCATTTTCATTCTTGTCTGGATTTTCGTGTCCCAGATCTTCGAGATGAAACTGCTCGGCTCGATACTCGACAAACTTGTCAATATGGGTGCGCTGGCACTGATTATCCTGTTTCAGGAAGAAATTCGCCGCTTTTTCTCCTCCATAGGCACACACCGCAAAGCCCATGCGCTCATCCGCCTTGTAACGGGCAACAAACGAAGAACCGCAAGCCGTGAAGAAATCATGCCCATCGTCATGGCTTGTATGAGCATGAGCAAACAACGTGTCGGGGCACTCATCGTTATCGAACAGAACATAGGTCTGAGCGAAATAATCCGTTCGGGCGACATCATCAACGCCAATATCAACCAACGCCTCATTGAAAATATATTCTTCAAGAACAGTCCGCTTCACGACGGAGCCATGATTATCAGCCACAAGCGCATCAAGGCAGCAGGGTGCATCCTACCCGTATCGCACAATGCCGACATTCCGAAATCGCTGGGCCTTCGTCACCGTGCCGCACTCGGCATATCGCAAAAAAGCGATGCGCTGGCCATCATCGTCTCCGAGGAAACGGGCGGCATATCCATGGCACACAACGGACAGTTCAAGCTACGGCTGACAGCTGAGGAACTGGAAAGGACTCTGACCGAAGTCTGCTCATAAACAGGAATACTTATTTTCGTCCGCCCCACCTGCAAATCCTAAACGAGGACGTTCCCGACGCAACAGAAAGGCCGCCAGACGGGCCGGAGTGATACGGACGGGTACCGAGGAAGAGAGTTGACGAAAACATTTTCCACCACGCAATTCATAATACCCGTTATTCGCTGGCAGACAATCGTCTACAAGATCAAAAGAAGCGGACACTTCGGGATGAAGCGCCGCAAAACGGCGCAATGCCTCTGCCACACGAATGACGCGGACCTGAGCATAAGGCTGTGCATCGCTGGATGCGCCGCCCGAAAGATGCTGCCACGTGGTCACTCCGGCCCATTCTTCGCGCATGGCCGTTGCCAAAATCCGCAACGCACGCTCCCGGATACCCGCCATTTCATAGAACAGGGCCTCATGACCCCTTATCCGCACAAAAACAACAGCCGACAAACCCAAATGCGTATAAACTGCATAAACCCGACCACCTGAAAGACGCCAGGCCGACAAAGCGGTATCAAAATCGGCAGGCGTCGGCAACCACCCGCAACGCACCGTGTGTTCCCACTGCCTGTAAAAACAACGGTACAACGCGTCTGTACTCCGATCTATCTCATACACACGACCGCCTCCCCCGTCCAGACGGGGCCACACAAGAGGGGAGATGCGCCGATATACGCATGTTCCATACCCCAACCGCCGATAATATTCAAACAAAGACGGTGCATCGGGCACAACGGCACTGAACAGGACATTCGCCTCATACAATTTCTGGTGCGCCTGGTTTATCAGACCGGCCATAAGCCCCCGCCCGCGCCATTCAGGCAATGTAGAAAAATCCGACAGAATGGCAGCCCGACGGACCACAGGCCCCATACCCCAACGAAACGGACGGACCGAACACCGCAATGACGACACGCATTGCCCACTCACCTCGTGACCAAAACATGTCGAACCGATACCTGTCAAATCCATGTGTTCATTTTCGTCCATACCATTCATAACATTGATCAAAATGTCGGAAAGAATTCTTTCGAAAACCAGCCGCGACATTGGCAAAAATAATTCTTTTTCCGCTTCCGTCGGACATCAGGACTGTTAAAAGGGTTTGACCCGAAACGGGAATGCTGCTCCGCAAAACAAGCGGCGCGATATTTTGAAAAAGCAGGCCGATATTTTCCATCCGAAGCCACCCGCGCACCGACAGCAGCCTCCGGAAAATGTTCCATCAGACACATCTTATAAAAAAGCAACTCAATACAAGGCGTTTTCGCGAAAAATACGTAACTTTGCGACTGCGTTTTAACACCTGAATCCGATTCAATATAAATTTAGATACAAAAAACGATGATTAAATCTCAAGACATCAAAAACGGAACATGCATCCGCTTGGATGGCAAACTCTACTTTTGTGTGGAATTCCTGCATGTAAAACCAGGTAAAGGCAACACCATTATGCGTACAAAACTGAAAGACGTCGTAACCGGCCGTATTCTGGAAAAACGCTTCAACATCGGCGAAGCGCTGGAGGATGTCCGCGTAGAACGCCGCCCCTACCAGTATTCTTACAGCGAAGGTGACCAGTACCATTTGCTCAATCAGGAAACGTGGGATGACATAGCCATTGCCAAAGACTTGATTACAGGTGTGGATTTCATGAAAGAAGGAGATATCGTAGAGGTTGTAACCGATGCGTCTACCGAAACCGTTCTCTATGCCGAAATGCCTGTCAAGACCGTTCTGAAAATCACTTATACAGAACCGGGGCTGAAAGGTGATACGGCAACCAATGCAACCAAACCGGCTACGGTCGAGACGGGAGCAACCGTACGTGTTCCTCTCTTCATCAACGAAGGTGAACTCATCGAGGTCGATACGCGTGACGGTTCATACGTAAACCGCGTAAAAGCATAAACACACATACAATCGCGCCCATACGGCGCAATGCTGCAAAAGAGAGAACCAGGTACACACAATATACCTGGTTCTCTCTTTTGCAGCATGATTGTAAAACAACACGGTCAGGGCCTGCTTTCTCCCTCAATAAACTCTTCTGCACTTTCGCCCGCCATCTTTACAGTCTTGCT
>CATXZX010000101.1 GCA_958404085.1 uncultured Prevotellaceae bacterium
CCTTCGTACGCAGCAGCGAAGACATACTTGAGATCCGCCGGCTCATAGACGAACACCGGAGCGACATCCGTATCATTGCAAAAATCGAGAACCAGGAGGGTGTGGACAATATCGACGAGATTCTGGAGGCTGCCGACGGTGTCATGGTGGCGCGCGGCGACTTAGGCATCGAAGTGCCCCAGGAACGTGTTCCCGGCATCCAGCGGAGCCTGGTCAGAAAGGCCATTCTCTGTCACAAGCCGGTCATCGTAGCCACACAGATGCTGCAAAGCATGATACGTAACCCCCGCCCGACCCGTACCGAAGTGACAGACATCGCCAACGCGGTCTACATGCGTACCGACGCCCTCATGCTAAGCGGCGAGACGGCTTACGGCAGCTATCCGGTCGAAGCCGTCAAAACGATGGCTACCATTGCCTTGCAGGCCGAACTCGATGAATTCACACGCTACGACATCGACATTCCACTGTCCGAGACACCGGACGAGACGGAGTTCTTTGCCAAAGAAGCCGTCATGGCCACGCACACCATGAACCTGCGCGCCATCATCACAGACAGCTACACCGGACGGACGGCACGCTTTGTTTCTTCTTTCCGGGGTAAATGCCCGGTGCTGGCAGTATGCTACAAATCCAAAACAGTCCGTCATCTGGCCCTCTCGTACGGAGTGGAGGCCATCCATCAGCCCATTCCGAGCAGCGGGCACCAATTCCTGCTGGCCGCCCTGCGCAAACTGCTGACCGAGGGGGTTCTTTCTCTCGACGACCGCATCGCTTATCTCGGCAGCCAGATGAAAGAACAGCGAACATCGTTCATGGAAATGAATACGGTACGGAACTTTTTCGAAGTAGAAGAGGCCAGAAAGCGAAACTATCCCACTTCATGCTACGACTAAGATGACTCAGAGCGAAGAACTCGAACAGTATATCCTCTCACACATCGACGCAGAAGACAAATACCTTTACCGGCTCTACCGGCAGACGCATATTCGTCTTCTGCGTCCCCGTATGGCATCGGGCCACCTTCAGGGTACTCTCCTCAAGATGCTGGTATCGATGATACGTCCGCGGCAAATTCTCGAAATAGGCACTTACACGGGCTACGCAACCCTTTCCATGGCAGCCGGCCTGCCGGAAGGCGGAAAAATCCGGACGTTCGAAATAAACGACGAGTTGGAAGACTTCACCCGTCCGTGGCTGGAGGGCTCGCCACGGGCCGACGCCATTCAATTCATCATAGGCGATGTGCTACACCTGCTTCCCGCCATGGCCCGGAAGGAAACGATTGTGTTCGACATGGCCTTCATCGACGGCGATAAGCGGCAATACCTCGACTACTACGAACTTACGTTGGAACACCTCTCCCCCGGCGGCTACATCTTGGCCGACAACACGCTGTGGGACGGCCATGTCATCGACCCTGCCTACGACCGGGACCAACAGACCCTGGGTATCCGGCGTTTCAACGACTTCCTGGCTGCCGACACGCGGGTGGAAAAAGTAATTTTGCCCCTCCGCGACGGCCTGACCCTCATAAGAAAGAAATAAAAGACGGAGAATGTCCGTTTTTTTGTGTAATTTTGCCTCAATAAGAGTCTGTTAATAATGAAAAATATGGAAACAACACGACAACAGAAGATAGCCCGTCTCATTCAGAAAGAACTCAGTGACATTTTTCAGAAACAAACACAGTCCATGCACGGCGTCCTGGTATCGGTCAGTGCTTGCCGTATCAGTCCGGACATGAGTATTTGCCGCTGCTACTTAAGTATTTTCCCCTCGGGGCGTAGCCAGGAGATTCTGGGCAACATCAACAAGAACGTCAAGGCTGTCCGTTTCGAACTGGGAACCCGCGTACGCCACCAACTGCGCATCATTCCCGAATTAAAGTTTTTCGTGGACGATTCGCTCGACTATATCGAACACATCGACGAACTTCTGAAATAACAAATACGGCCCCGACGTGAACTTTCCCTTTTACATTGCCCGCCGCTACCTTTTTTCGAAAAAGAGCCACAACGTCATCAACATTATTTCGGCCATCTCGACGGGGGGAGTGGCTGTCGCTACGCTGGCTTTGGTCTGTACGTTGTCGGTGTTCAACGGTTTTCACGACCTGGTGGCCTCTCTTTTCACGGCCTTCGACCCTCAGTTGAAAATTACACCGGCCAAAGGCAAATTCATGTACGCCGACGACCCGCTCCTGGCCAAGGCCTGTTCGCTTCCGGGCATTGCCGTTTTCTCGAAGTGTCTGGAAGAGCAAGCCCTGTTCCGTTACGAAGGGCGGCAGGCCATGGGTATGGTAAAAGGAGTGGACGACCGTTACGAAGCCTGTACCCAAATCCGTTCCCACCTATACGGCACGCAGGACATGACCCTACAGGCCGATGTCCTCAACTATGCCATTCCGGGTATCCAGCTTGCCATGCAGCTGGGTATCGGGACACAATTTCCGTCACCGCTCGAAGTGTATGCGCCACGCCACGGCGAACGTATCAATCCGGCCAATCCTGCTTCGGGGTTCAACAGCGACGGACTGTACTCGGCCGGCTCCGTATTCATCATCAACCAGAAGAAATACGACGCCCGGTATGTCCTGACCTCGCTCAACTTCGCACAGAATCTGTTTGAGCAGCCCGACAAGATATCGTCGGTCGAACTTAAACTGAAGCCGAGCGCCGACACGGAACAAGTCAAGGCCGAACTGCGCCAGTTGCTGGGCGACCAGTTCCTCGTACGCGACCGCTACGAACAGCAGGAAGACGTGTTCCGCATCATGAAGGTAGAGAAAATGATTGCCTACCTGTTTCTTACATTCATCCTCATCGTAGCTTGTTTCAACATCATCGGTTCGCTTTCGATGCTCATCATCGACAAGCGCGACGACGTGGCCACACTGCGCAATCTCGGAGCCGACGACCGGCAGATTACCCGCATCTTTTTATTCGAGGGCCGCATGATTTCCACTTTCGGAGCCGTTCTGGGCATTCTGTCGGGCCTTGCTCTCTGCTACCTGCAACAGACATTCGGTCTGCTCCGCCTCGGCGAATCGGCCGGCAGCTTCATTGTCGATGCCTACCCCGTCAGCGTCCATCCCGGCGACATCCTGCTCATATTCTTTACCGTCGTGATTGTGGGTTATCTGTCCGTCTGGTATCCCGTACGTTACCTGACGCGCCGGCTGCTGGCCTGATATTTTCGATTACGAGCCACAAAAAAACACTTCCGGGCCCCGGAAGTGTTTTTTTGTAAGCTGTCGGCAGATTTTATCAGAAGAAATAACCGACCTGAACCTGCCACGTATTCGATTTGAATCCGTTGCTCGAACTCGAGACAAAGTCATAAATTTTACCGAACTTGCTCAACGCGATGTTGTAGGTGGCACCTACTTCCAAATGGCCGAGCAAACGCGCGCCGACACCTACGTTCCAGGTTGTATTGGCTTCCTTCAGTTTCACACCCTCAAGCAGTTTGTTGCCGATATTATAGCCGAACTGCGGACCCGTAGCCAGATAAACGGCAGCAATCGAACCAAAGCCGAACGAGTAACGGAGGTTCAACGGAATCTCGATGGTCTGCAAGTTTTTCGATTCGGATGAGGATACACCTCCATTGTCTACCTCCATATTCATACGGCGGTTCATGTACTGGACCGAAGCGTCGATACCCAAACCGATGATGGGAAGCGTAAATGTCACCTTCGGACCGAGAAACCAGCCGCAACGATTTTCAGAATCGAAATTCTTTGATTTGTCAAACGACAGACTTGTGAGGTTCATACCGCCCACTACACCCCATTTGAACTGTGCATGTGCCTGCGAAGCCCATGCCATAGCCAAAACAAGAGCCAGAATACTAAAAACTCTCTTCATAAATATTAATTTTTAACCTTAATAACCGTGCAAAGATAGTAAAAAAAACATTTTACCGCACGTAAGTGGCTATTTTTCCGCCCTATCGTGTTCCGCGACCGGCCCTTTCCTTTGCGAAAAATCATTGACTTCACCGTTTTTCAGTTTCACGATGTAATTGCACACCCTCACCGTACAGACTAACTGCCGCACGCCGTTGTATATATTCACGTCCCAGACATGCGTAGAGCGCCCCCGGTGCAAAATGCGGCACTCGGCCTTCACCGTTTCGCCCATCCGCACGGTTTTCAGATGGTTGCCGCTCACCTGCATGCCTACCACTCCTTCGTCGGGACCGGCCAGCAGGAGCGACCCCATTCCGGTCACCGTTTCGGCCATAGCCAAGTTGGCGCCCCCGTTCAGGCAGCCGAAGGGCTGGCAGTTACGCTCCGTACACTTCATCTCTGCACATAGTACATCTCCCTCGCCGGGTAACAGATACATTCCGAGAGTCGAGAACAACGTATGCTGATTTCGTTCATTAATCAGCCGGGCTAAATCCGGAGTAAGCATGATTTTCTATTTTTTAAAAGCGTTTCTGTCGCAAAAATACGGATTTAAAGGTAAGCACGCCGCATTCTTGTCAAAACTTTGTACCTTTGCCGGCAAAAAACATGAGTGACGGAAACTACAACCGCAGCCATCTGCCCCGCAACAACTATCAAAGCGGCGTCCGCGCCGGCAAAGCGTCCGAACGCGTTCACGCCCTGAACACGTTTGTCTCACTTATCGAGAAACATTTCCCCAACCTTTCCGACGAGGAACGCAATACGTTGCAACGCACTTTCCACGCCATGCTCAACGGCACTACACCTCCGTCCGAATAGCCCGGGGATTGTTCAGACCATCTATGTAAGTCACGATTCCGGCTGGCGTATCAATCAGATTGACAGCACCGTTTTCCTTCAGAAAAGCGGCATCGCGGAATCCCCACGTCACCGACAGACAACGGACTCCGGCATCGGCGGCTGTCCGGATATCCACCTCCGAATCGCCCACATACAATGCTTCGTCAGGTCTGGCTCCCAATTGCCGAAGCGCCTCGTACACCATGTCAGGACTGGGCTTGCGCCGGAGCATAGGTCCTTCGCCTATCGCCACATCTACGTCGTCGGCAAAAAAACGGCGATAAAGTTCCGTCACGGCTTCCTGCATTTTGTTCGACACAATGCCTATCTTCAGTCCCCGTTCCTTCAGTTTTGCCAACATGGGACGGATGCCCTCGTACAGGTCGGTACGACACATGCTATGAGCCAAGTAATACGCCCTGAACACGGCAAATACCTGTTCGAAGCAATCCAATTCTGCCTTCTCGCCCACAGCCCGTTCCATCAGGACGCGTATGCCATTTCCCAAAAAACTGCGCACCTCGTCACGGCTGCGCCCGGGCAGTCCATACAAAAGCAATGCGTGATTCACCGCAGCGGCCAAATCATCCAACGTATCGAGCAGTGTTCCGTCCAGGTCGAACAAAACAACTTTTAATCCGGACTTATCCATCGTTTCACTCCTTCCATTCTTCAACGGCAACGCCGCACAGGCTTTCTATGTTTGTCCCGCCGGCGACAACCACTTATTTTTTTATAAACGAACGAACCACAAACCACAAATGCATGGCTACCGTACTAATCCACCCGTAGTGATAGGCCATGATACAAAAGCGCTCGCGCAACGACTCTCTGTGATTCAGCGTAGAGAGTCCCTCTTCCAGATAATCGGATACAGTCACCCCCGTATTCCGAAGCGCAAGTCCTTGCCAGTGGGCCTTGTGCATGATACGCACACACCAGTCGAAATCGGCCGAAAAACGGTAGCGGCGGTCAAAATGTGTCGACCGGGCCAAATCCGTACGTGCAAAAAAAGACTGATGACACACCAGCATTCCATGACGGAAACTGCGCCACGTCAGACGGGCAGGCGGTTGAAGACGCCGGCGACGCACAAAGTTGCCTTCACTGTCTATGATATCGGTATCGCCATAAAGAACAGCCGGTCTGTCGGCTGCTGCGGCCGCCACGCGGCTCAGCGTATCGGTACTGTGCAGGCTGTCGCCCGCGTTCAGGAACAGGATGTAGTCACCCGTAGCCATATTCAGCGCCTTGTTCATGGCGTCATAAAGCCCTTCATCCGGCTCGCTCACGGCCACCAGTTCATGGCGTACGGCCGCCGTACTGTTCCGTTCCTGATAATGATGATAAATTTCAAGCGTTCCGTCCTGCGAATTACCATCCACGAACAAATGTTCAACATAAGGATAGTCCTGGTTTGCCACGCTATCGACCGTACGTTGCAAACAACCCGCCGCGTTGTAGGTAACGGTGGCTATCGTAAATTTAAGCGGAATGTCATCCATTTTCGGAAGATATGATTTTATTGTATATGTCTATGTAATGCCGGGCTATGCTACGCTCCGAATAGCTGATGGAGGCCTTGTGATAGGCCATTTCGCTCAGTTCGGAATAATCGCCGTCGGTCAGCGCCCAATGGATGCCGTTGGCCAAGTCGGCCGCGTTGCGGTATTCCGCCACATAACCGTTGTGCAGGTGATCTATCATCTGCGGAATTCCACCCACGTTGAACCCGATGCAAGGCACGCCGCAGGCCATGGCCTCGACCACCGTGTTGGGAAGATTGTCCTGCAGCGATGGAATCACAAAGAGGTCGGCCGCATTATACAAGCTCACCAATTTGTATTCATCGGTAATGTAGTCCATCGGATAAAAGGCGAACGGAAAAGTTCCGGCCAGTTCGTTGCTGGCCTTACCCACAGCCACGACTCCCAACTTGTCGCGCCAGGAAGGATGTTTTTCGGCCAACAAGCGACAAGCCTCCTGCAAGTA
>CATXZX010000102.1 GCA_958404085.1 uncultured Prevotellaceae bacterium
AGATATCTCCCAGTCCGAACGCTCGCGGACGACCAGCGTATCCGATTTTCCCGGATTCAGCTGCTTGACATAAGTAAAACGGCGCATAGGGTCTTTTTCCTGTATATCCAGACTGATTCTGTTCCCCCTGTCCGTAAAGACCACCCGCTCCGGATTTTCTATCACGACCACCGTATCAGCCGATTCCGCGGCTCTTCCGCTAAGTCCTCCCAACAACAGGAAGGAACACACTGCCATAAATTTCATTCGTTTCATATTTCTTTTCATCTTATTGTTTTCCGAGCATTTTCTTCAACTTCTCTATATCCGTATATCCCTCCATATAAATCAGGATAGTCTGCTTCTTCGTACGCCGATAGACCAGATAACGCAGCGGTCCGTCCTTACCTTTGTACGGAGCAAAGCGATAAAATCCATAACTCAGGTGCCCGTCGACGATACCGACCTCCTTATCCACCGATTTCAGGGCATCCTGGCCCACCAGCGCCTCCACCTGTGGCAAGACTTTCGCATTTTTCTCAAAAGTCAGGCTTCTGAACAACGTCAGTCCGTAAGGTTTCAGAGAACGTCCCTTCACCAACAGTTCCACACACTGTTTGTCGTGCTTGAACCTTCCGTCGAAGAGTTTTTCCACGTGCATGCCCCGTTGCGCCCAAAGCGGCAACACCACACACAACCATGCTATTACTGTCCAATCCAACCGTTTCATACCTTTATTCCATTCTATCTTTACCATTCAAACCATCCATATCGAACACCGCCTGCAACTGTTCTTCGACAGAAGGCATCCCGTCGCCCCTGTAAGTCGCCGCATACAAGGTTTGCTGCATACGGTTCATGACCACCTCGCGGTCCGTACACGGTTGCCCGTTGATATAGGCCACACACACGTTTCCGTTCTGCATCAGGTAGCCTCCCGCGCCCACACTCAGCAACACGGCGACAACGGCAGCAGCCCATAGGGGGCGGCGCATGCCCCGGCGTTTTTCCTTGTACATGCGCCGTCCGCAAACAATCAGCCCCATCACGGCACGGTGTTCGCGATAGCGGTCGCCGTCCGCCCGGTCCGATGCCAGGAAAATCCGCAACAACCGTTCCTCATGCTCCGATGTCAGACCGTCGTAATAACGTCTCAACAATTCATCGGCTTGTTTTTTGGAAATAATCCCCTTCTTTTTCATGACTCATCCACCTATTATATTGTTCACGAATTGCCTTACGCGCCCTCGACAAGTGCATACGCACGGCCGCTTCCTGCATGGAAAGTTGTTTGGCTATCTGTTCTACCGATTGTCCCTCAAAATCCTTTTGCCGGAGTATAAGGCGCTGCGTCGGCGTCAGTACCTCCTCTACCAGACGCATGACCAGACGATATTGTTCGTCACGCTCCATTTTTTCGTGGACCGATTCCACCGAGGGACCGTCGCACGCTTCGTCCAAAGCACACTCCCGTTTATTCCGTCGCAACGCATCGAAGCAAAGATGCCGTACCGTAACGACCGAGAGGGCCTGGGCCTCTTCTGCCGTGCGGATAGCTGCACGCCTGGGCCACAACCGGCAAAAAGCATCCTGCAAGGCATCAGACGCTTCCTCGTCATCGGCCATTATATCCCTGGCCAGACGCAGCAGGCGTCGGCGTAGCTTGGTAAAGGCCGTTATCAGTATCTCTTCGCTCATCGGTTTTCTAACACGTCTACATTACAGAAAACGTTCTATGCAAACAAATGTAACATTAAAATCACCGAAATCTGCAAAAAAACTGACAGAATCCGATTTTTGCCTATCCATTTTGAAAAAACAACGGCCTGCATCCCTACGAAAAGAGAAACAAATTCTTTCGCATGGATACAGGCCGTCAAAAAGAATAAGTCCAAAATCCCGATACAGGACTTCCGGAGATTATGCCGAATGAGACTATCGGGAAAATAATGCTCCTACGAATTTTCAGGTCCGTCCGATACGTCCTCGACAGGCCAGCGCCTATTAACAAAACGACCAGGATTCGACGTAGAAATCACTTTTGCCGGCACACCGGCCGCCGTTGCATTTCCGGGAATGTCCTTTACGACAACGGCACCGGCACCTATGGTCGCATTACTGCCTATGCAAACATGTTCGACGATACATACTGAGGGCCCCACGTACACATTGTCTCCAATATAGGCCGCACAGCCCTTATTACTACCGATTGTCGTAAACTGGCTCAGGTTTACATTATTTCCGATCACGGCCGAAGGATTCACTATCGTACCGAAAGCATGCCCGATATACAGTCCGTAACCAATCAACGTCTGCGGAAAAATCTGCAAGCCATACCGTTTCGACAATCTCCAACATTTGAATTTGGCCACAGGATAAAGCCACCCTTTCCTATAAGCGGCCATCCGAAGCCAAAAGCTGAAATGTTGGCTCGGGTTCCGCAGGCCGTACGCCCAGATTTTCCACAACGGGCCCTTTTGGCCGGTATAGCGGTAATAATCGCTGCGAATCAGTACTGCACAATCGCGATAACTACGTGGAACGGGAATGCGGATATCATCGCCTCCCAACGAAATCTTTACATATTCCATGTTTTTTGTTTTTGGAGCGAAGCATACCTACCGGCGGCACAAGCCAAGAAGCCGAAAAAAGCATGGACGAAAACTTATCCATGCTCCGGGCTACTTGGCCTGCCCTCCTACTACGATAAGTTCCGCCCACGCTATCGCGCAGGCGTTCACCGAACTTATTCGTGTAATGGGATCTTTCTACGGCCAAGTATTCAGAGCATACCGAATAGTTTGCAAACGCTATGTTTTTACCAATCTGTTTACTTTATGTCATATCATCTTTTCAATTTTCCTGTTTCATTTATATCCTTGCATTTATCCACATTCAATAGGATTACTTGACAATCACCATCGTGGCACCGAATCCGTACTCGCGGAACGAAGCATCCTGGAAAAGACAAGTTTTGTAATGCGCCTTCAGTTCCTTAATCAGGGCCGTGCGCAGCACGCCTTCCCCCTTGCCGTGGATAAACACGATTTTCTGTCCTTTCTTGCCTTTGTTCTCGTTCATCGTACGACGGAATACGTCGAGCTGATAATTCAGGATATCGGCATTCGACAGTCCTTGTGTCGTATCGAGCAGTTCCTGAGCGTGCAGGTCCACCTCCAGGATACCGTTTTCGCGCGCCTTGCGGGCCGGCCGCGTTTTCGGTTTCGCCTCTTCGGTCTTGGTAAGCAGTGCTTCCTTCATCTGCTGCGTGTCGACAAAGACGGTACGCGCCGGAACGTCGTTGCGCACAACATCGTAGATAAGAGCCGGCTCTTCAAAGAAATCGCTGTCGTCGAACGTATGCAGTTTGTAGAACTTCGTCAGGTCGATACGCAGCTCTACACTCATGGCCGGTTTCAGGAGGAATGTTTTTTCCCGTTTGTACGAAACGAATTGTACGGCCACTCGTTCCATTTCGTTCAGCACGTCGCGTCCGAACTCTTCGAGAAACAGTTTCGTGTTAGGTTCTACCGTACCCTGAAAACGCGTACGCCAACTTGAGCCTTCGGCCGACAGGTAAATAAAATCCATGAAATAGTTGCTATCGTTTACCAGATAGGCTTCGAACGTCGTGGCACTAAGCGATTTGACATCGACGGGCACAAAGGCCAGATAGAGGTTCAGACGTTCACCCTCGCGACGCTCTACGGGTTTTGGCACATAAGTTATCGGCTTGTCGTCTTCGTCATCGTCGTACGAATGCACGTACGTATCCGGTTTCTCGCCGCGGAAACGGTTTCCACTGCCCGAACCGGAAGTAAAACCGGAACCGTAAGACCCCTTCAGCGACGGCTCGGGGGTCACCGTATGGACCTTGGCGATGTTGTAATCATCCGTATCAATCACCACACAGTCGCGGATGAGCATCGGAATGTCGAAACCGTCTTCATCCTGGACCAACACGACATCCTTACCCTGAAAGCCGGCCACGATTCCGCCGCCTACTTCATTCAAGAAACGAACTTTATCTCCTATCTTCATTGTTTTTTCATTTTTGGAACATCGCAAAATTACACAAAATCTGCGAAAAAGACAAACCGGCGTACCATCGGACATCCGGCATCCCTCCAAATATCCCGACCGGCCGAACCGGAAAAAACTACGGGCCTGCTTTTTTGAAATAGCGGGCCGCCCGTAAAAAACAGCACGGAGACAGTTTCTGCCGGAAGGTCGCAAAAAATGTACACCTGGCATCCTAATAATCGTTCCGTTTATTTTGGTTTTATCATTTTATGCACTACTTTTGTTTTTCTAACCAACCGTAGCCATCAATCTTTAACCTATATGAATAAAATCCTTATCGCATTGCTCTGTGCGGGCCTTCTCTGTTCTCCGGCCGATGCCAGACGCAAAAAGAAAGAGTCGAAAGAACAGCCCACGGCCTCAGCGTCCCAAACGCCCCAGGCCTCCATCGTACGCAACGGCCTGTTCAACGTATCGAAAACCGAGAGCGACTGGTTTTTCGAAATTCCCGATTCGCTCATCGGCCGCGAGTTTCTGACCACGACCCGTTTTACGGCCACGCCATCGAACTGCGGCGAGTTCGGCGGCGAACAACTGAACGAACAGGTCGTATACTGGGAAAAATCGCCGGACAACAGCCTGCTGCTACGCGCCAGTCTGCTTATCAACACGGCCGATTCGACAGAAAGCATCTACCGGGCCATCACCATCAGCAACGAGAGTCCCATCATCGGATCCTTCAAGATTGAATCCCACAAAGACTCCCTTTATAAAGTCAAGGTGACCCCCTTCTTCAACGAAGACAATCCCTCCATCGGCATGCCGTCCGGATTGAAAAACCGTTTCAACCTGATAAACCAGATAGGCAATCTTTCGTTCATCGAGGATATCCGCAGTTTCCCCACCAACACCGAAGTCCGTCTGGTAAAGACCTGGAGTTCGAACTCGCACAACATGCCGGCGACCAGCAGCACGGGACGGGCCACATTCGGACTGAACATCTCGTTCGTCCTGTTGCCCGAGGTTCCCATGATGCGCCGCTACTTCGACCCGCGCGTCGGCTACTTCGCCGACCGTTTCAATGAATTCACCGACCGACAGCAGCGCGTAAAGAGCAAAACGTTCATTACCCGCTGGCGCCTGGAGCCGCGTCCTGAAGACATCGAAAAAATGCGGCGCGGCGAACTGGTGGAACCGCAGAAGCCCATCGTCTACTACATAGACCCGGCCACTCCGAAGCAATGGCGCAAATACCTCATCGCCGGCATCAACGACTGGCAGAAAGCCTTTGAGAAAGCCGGCTTCAAAAACGCCATCATCGGAAAGGAATGGCCCGAAAACGATTCGACCATGAGCATGGAGGATGCACGTTACTCCGTCATTCGCTACCTGGCATCGCCCATCGAAAATGCCTACGGTCCCAACGTACACGACCCGCGCAGCGGCGAGATCATCGAGAGCCACATCTGTTGGTACCACAACGTCATGAGCCTGGTACACGACTGGTACATGATACAGGCCGGGAGCATAGACGAAGCGGCACAGAAGATGCACTTCGACGAAGAACTCATGGGACAACTCATCCGCTTTGTGTCGTCGCACGAGGTAGGCCACACGTTAGGCCTGCGCCACAACTTCGGGTCGAGCAGCACCGTACCCGTAGACAGCCTGCGCAGCAAGGCGTGGGTAGAGAAGTACGGCCACACGCCCAGCATTATGGACTACGCCCGCTTCAACTACGTGGCACAGCCCGAAGACGGCATCTCGCGCAAGGGCATCTTCCCGCGCATCAACGATTACGACATCTGGGCCATCCAATGGGGCTACACGCCCATGCTGGACGCCACGGACGAGGACAGCGACCACCGCGCACTCGAAAAACTCGTGGCCGAAAACCTGAACGGAAACCCGCGCCTATGGTTCGGCGACGGCGAGACGAACCGCGTCAGCGACCCGCGCTGCCAGACCGAAGACCTGGGCGACGACGCGGTCAAGGCCAGCGAATACGGCATACTGAACCTGAAACGGGCCATCGCCAACCTGCCGCGCTGGACATACACGACCGACGACATCTACAACCAGAACCTATATATCGTATATAACCAGGTACGCAACCAGTTCAGCCGCTACGGCGGACACGTATTAGGGAACATCGGCGGATTCTACAACGACTTCAAGACTGTAGACCAGCCGGGAGCCGTCTTTACGCCTGTCGAGAAGGAACGACAGAAGAAAGCGCTCGACTTCATCGACCGCCACTTCCTGACAGAACCCACATGGCTCGAACCGGCATACGCCAACCGCATGTCGTATGCCAACAAGGAAAACGTCCAGTACCTCGGCAGATGGATGGTCGGAAGCCTCTTGAACAGAATCGAAGAACTGAACGAGAACTACCGCGCCGACGAATACCTGGCAGACCTGAGCCGCATGCTGTTCAAAGAGGTCGCTACGCACAGCAAGGTGAGCGACTACCGCCGCGCCCTGCAAGGCAGCTATGTCCGCATGCTGATTCAGCAGCTCAGAGACAGCGAATTTTCCTCTTACAGCCCGTTTATACTCCAGACCCTGCAACAACTGAAGGCACAGACCGGAACAGCGGCCAAGACCGCTCCCGACGCACAAAGCAAAGCGCACTACGTTTACCTGTGCGATGCCATCACGCGTGCGCTTGAAGTGAAATAAACAACTCATCGCACCCGACAAAACATTTCTTGAGGGCCGAAACCGAACGGGAGGCAGACACT
>CATXZX010000103.1 GCA_958404085.1 uncultured Prevotellaceae bacterium
GTAGGCCGCGCCGCCTGCTTAGGCTTTCGGAAGGCGTCCTTCCGTCCATGCGTCCAGCAACATGCGGGCCATGCTCATCTTGCCGGGTATGGCCGGCAGGTTGTCTTTGTCATACCATCCGCCTTTGTTCAGTTCCGATTGTTGCAGGACGAGTTCGCCGCCGGCATATTCGGCCGTAAACCCGACCATCAGTCCGCAGGGGTACGGCCACGGCTGACTGGCGAAGTAACGGATGCGGTCGATGCGGATGCCCGTTTCTTCCATAACCTCGCGCCGCACACATTCTTCCAGCGTCTCGCCCGTCTCGACAAATCCGGCTACAAGCCCCAGATAATCGCCCCGGAAGTTCTTGGCCTGTACGAGCAGGGCCTGGTCGCCCCGCCTTACGAGTACGATGATGGCGGTAGACACGGTCGGCCAACATTCGCGGCCGCATTGCGGACATTTCTTGCTGATTTCCGTAAGGGGAGCCAGCGGAGTGCCGCAGGTGGGGCAGAAGCGCGTGTTCCGTTCCCAGTAGAGCAGTTCGAAAGCCTTTCCCGCAGCCAGGTAGAGCGTTTCGGGTAGCAGGTGGAAACTTGCGCGCAGGTCTGTAAGCCTGAATCCGGCTGCGGCCTTCCGCCTGTCGGTGCTGAGGGCTTTGCAAGGTATTCCGTCGGCCGTGCGGAACTCGAAGATGCCCGCCTCGCCCGTCGGCGATTCTTCCTGGTAGGGGACGGACAGTTTGTCCGCATTTTCCGTATCGTGCAACCAAATTTCGTTTCCGCTGAATATAAACCAATAATACTTCATTGTACGTTTTTTTTAAATGGTCTGCAAAAGTACGTATTTCGGTCGAGGCCGGTATCCGGTGGCATAAGAAAACGGCCGGACTGCACGAAAATAGCTTCCTAAATCTTCAGCAATTCGGATTTATCGTGTATTTTTGCATCCGTTTTCCAAACTTGTAACTATAATGAACATCGTTGTACTGGATGGTTATGCGCTGAATCCCGGCGATTTGTCGTGGACGCCGGTTCAGGATTTGGCCGATTCGTTCGTCGTGTACGACCGTACGCCCGAGGCCGAGGTCGTGAGCCGTAGTCGGGATGCCGATATTCTGATTATAAATAAGGTACGTATGACGGAACAGGTGTTGGTGCAGTTGCCGTGCCTGAAACATATCGTTGTCAGTGCTACCGGTGTGGACGTGGTCGACCTTCGTGCTGCGACCCGCTGTGGCGTGAGTGTCTCGAACGTGCCCGATTACAGCAGTACTTCGGTCGCACAGATGGTCTTTGCCCATTTGTTGGCAGTAGCCAACGGGGTGGAAGGTTATTCCGAAGCCAACCGTCGCGGCAGGTGGGGCCGGTCCTCGGATTTTTGTTATATGGAGAAACCGCAGCGCGAACTTTACGGAAAGAATTTCGGCATTCTCGGCCTGGGCCATATAGGTATGCGGGTGGCACAGGTGGCTTCCGCTTTCGGCATGCAGGTGTTGGCCTGTACGTCGAAGGCTGCGTGCGATTTGCCCGCCTTTGTCCGCAAGGTTTCTATGGACCGGTTGTTTGCCGAGAGCGATGTGCTGAGTCTGCACTGTCCGCTTACGGATGCTACGGACGGACTGATATGCCGTACGAACCTGGAGAAGATGAAGTCCGGTGCCATTCTGATCAATACGGCCCGGGGCGGTCTGGTGAACGAGGCCGATGTCGTCGAGGCATTGGACAACGGGCGGCTGTGTGCATACTGTTGCGATGTACTGCGAAAGGAACCTCCCTCGACCGACAATGCGTTGCTTCGTCATCCGTCGGTCTATGCCACGCCCCATATCGCATGGGCTACGCAGGAGGCGCGCCAACGTTTGATGGACGTGTGTGCCGGAAACATCCGTGCCTTCCTGAATCGAACACCCCAAAATCTGGTAAATTAAAAAAACAATGGAAATATCGACTTTTACACAAGTACTTGATTTTATCGGAACTTTTGCGTTTGCTATCTCCGGAATTCGTTTGGCCTCGGCCAAGCGTTTCGACTGGTTCGGCGCCTATGTCGTGGGACTGACTACCGCCGTGGGTGGCGGAACCATGCGCGATGTGATGTTGGGAGTATCGCCTTTTTGGATGATGGACCCCATTTATCTGATTTGTACGGCGATGGCTTTGCTGTGGGTCATCATATTCGGAAAACAGCTTATCCGCCAGAACAATACATGGTTCTTGTTCGACACCATCGGTTTGGCTGTGTTTACGGTGACGGGCCTCGAGAAAACCCTGACATGCGGCTTCCCCTGGTGGACGGCCATCATCATGGGTACGCTGACCGGTGCGGCGGGCGGTGTGTTCCGCGATGTGTTCATCAACGAAGAACCGCTTATTTTCCGTAAGGAGATTTATGCACTGGCCTGCGTGTTGGGCGGATTGGTCTACATGTTGTGTTTCTGGATGCACCTGGACAACTGGATGGCAGGCGTGGTATGCGGTACGGCCGTGATTGCAATCCGTCTGCTGTCTGTCAAGTACCATATTACGTTGCCCATACTTCGCGGCGAAGAGCCTGTGTAGTTCGTTCCCGAAGGGACTTTTGCGGTTTATACTCTGTTGCACAACGTGTTGTAGGGGCAGTTTCGGCACATGCGTTCGGAGCCGGTGGCCCTGAAAGGGATGCCGGTGTCGAATATCTCTTGCAGCAGTTGTGTCAGTGTCTCTTTGAATGGGGCGGCAAGTTGCTGGAACTCGATAACTTCTCTGCAGTTGTCTTTCTCGCCGAAGCGGATGTAAGGATTATAGTCGTCCGAGGCCGATTTGTGAACGAAGAACAGGGCCGGGGCTATGGGCCATTTCGTCTTTTCGCATAGGGTGAGGGCGTAGATGAAGGTCTGGAAAATGTAGTGCGGGCGGTTGTCTTCGGCTTTAATCAGTTCTTCCATGTTTTTGGCGGATTCCGGTGTTCCTCCGGTCTTATAGTCGACGATGCGCAGTGTCGTGATTTTTTCACCTGCACCGTTGTCTATATTGACAAGGTCCATACGGTCGATGAATCCGCCTATTTTTATTTCTCGGATGCCTTCGGCCGTTTGAAAGGGAATGGTCGCATCGTGCCATTGCTCCATCTCGACGATTTCGAAAGGAGCCAGTTTTTTGTCGTTTTCAAGCAACTGGTACAGATAGAGCCTCAATACTTCTTCGACGACGACCTGGACCGGAACTTCTTCTTGGGCGAAGGCTTCGCGTACAAAGCGGATGAGTTGTGCGCCTTTGTTCTCCGTGATTTTTTCGAGAGCTTCGACGGTGACTATCGGGCTGTTTTGGGTCAGTTCGGTGTAGGCCAGTTCGGCCGCCTTGTGAAAGAGCGAACCGAATACGTCTGCTTCGATGATGTTCTGTACGGTCTTGGGGGCTTTCAACTTGGCTATTTGCTGGAAGTAGAATTGCAATTGGCACGTCAGGTACGTGTTGAGTGCCGTGGGAGACAGTTTTTTGAGCCCGTCGAGCATATCCGCCGTTTTTTCTATCGTGGACGGCCCTTCCGTATGGGGCCTGATATCGCTGCTGAGCGTGATACGTTGAATGTCGATGTCGGTTTCTACGAGCAACTGGTTCATGAAACGGGACATCTCCCCCTTTGAAAGTCCTGTCGGCGTGTCGGTATATACGAGGGTGCAGTGCGAGCATCGTTGAAGCAGGCGGTAGAAGTAATATGCCGTGATGGCAACCCGGTGCTCGTTGGTTGTCAGCCCGTAAGCCTTGCGCAGGAAATAGGGAATGAACGAGTTGTCCGAACTTTTACCCGGAAAAGTGCCTTCGTTGGCCGAGAGAAATAAAATATGGTCGAAGTCCAGACAGCGTGTTTCGAGAAGTCCCATGATCTGGATGCCCGTTATGGGTTCTCCGTGGTACGGAATGATCATTTGCCGCATCGTCTGGCGCAAAAGTCTCCGTAAGGTTTGCATGTTGATGGTAAGTACGTCTTCCTGTATGTACCGGATGATGCGGTTGAATAGCGTAAAGACCTGGAACAGGGCTTCGGATTGCAATTGGTACGCACGTTGTTCGTCGCAGGTCGGTCGTTCAAGGCCTTCGTAGGCCGTTCGCAGGTTTATGGCTTCTTCTTTTAGCTGTCCGGTGAACTCGGCAAGCAGATTGAGTTCGCCTTGTTTGTCGGCGATGCCGTTGCATTTCTCTTTGGTAAAGAATTTTTCGGTCCGGGTGTATACGGTTGTCTGAAACAGCGGGAATCCGTTGGTGATGTTCAGGTTCTGGACGTTTTGCGGGATGGAGTGAAGCATGGATTGCAGCAGGTTTTCGTCGCAGAGGACGATGGCGGTCTTGTTTTCGGGTTCAGTCCGGTGCGTTTGCAGCCACTGTCCTGCAAAATGAGTCTGTGCCCGTGAGGTCGAAGAGGCTACGAATTCAAGATGCTTTGCCTGTGCGAAGCCGTTGAACGCCGTTTCGGGTATGGCATTCGGAAACCGTTTTAAATTCTGCTTTAGAAATAAACCGGCTTCCATTTGTTTATTCTCCAGGTAGAACGGATCGAAGTCCCAGTAGAACAATGCTTTCTTTTTTTTCTGAAAGAATGAGAACAGGAACTCTTCGCTTTTTGTCAGGACGTTGAATCCGATGAAGGCGTAGTGCGTGAATCGTTCGATGCTCCGCGGTATTTCGTCTTTCCGCAGTGCTTCTACGACCCTGCGGTTCAGGGCTCCTTCGTAGGTCAGGCCTTTTTGTAAAAGCCGCGTATTGAAATCGTCGTAGATGGGCAGCATTTGTTCCCAAAGGTCGAGGAAACGTTGCTTGAGCTGGCTGTTTCTTTCTAACGAAAAGGACTTGAAAAAATGTGTCAATACGGCATTTTGCTCTTCGTTCAGCGTATTTTCCACTTCCAGTTCCTTAATGGCGCTGATGTTGCGGAATAATTTGTCGGTTTCTACAAGTTGGCGGTCAATATCGTCGAAATCTTTTAATAACCGTTCGCCCCAACCGTAAAAGAAATCAAGTGTTTCGGGATTTTCGACGTATTTGCAATACGAACGGTATAGCTCGCAGACGGCCATGATGGGGTCGCAGATGCCGAGGTCGGACTGCATGTGAATCAGTTCATTGATAGTGAAGTGGGACGGTGCCCATATAGGAGTTTCGGAACATTCCGAGAGGTATTCGTTGAAGAACAAATGCGCGCGTTTGTTCGGAAATATCAGTGCGATGGAACTCATGTTGTTGCCAAAGCGTGTGTAGAGGTCTTTTGCTACGAGTTTCAGAAATGGCTCGATCATAGTTCGGTGCTGGTTAGTGGTTATCAATTTGAACGATGTGGTTCTGGTAAACGTACCAGACGTATCCTTTAGGATGCGGGTAGCCCATCTGTTCCAGAATTTGTACGTATTCGAGAACTTGGCTGCGGTATGCTTCGTTCGGTTTGCCGAATTTAAAGTCGACGACTACCGCTTCGTCTCCGTTTATCATGACACGGTCCGGGCGTTTGGTGACGGCGTTTCCCTGTTGGTCGCGTGTCAGTATGTTGCATTCGCGGAATAAGGTCCATTTGTCGCTGAACCAGTCTGCCACTTCGGGGTTCTCGAGTCCGCGGCGAAGGAACGATACAATTTCTTTCCGCCGTATCGTATCCGGTAAGAGGCCCTGCTGTTGCAGTGCGTCGAGGGTCGGTTCGATGTCTTGTTCCGTGGCGATGGCCGAAAATACCTTGTGAAGAATGTTTCCGCGGAGGATGTAGTCTTCGGCATGCTTGTCGGACGTATCGTCGAGCTGGCGGGTGAATTCATACGACTGGTTGGACTGCTGGAACCGGACGAAGTCGTTTGTCGCGTATGCGGCCAGTGTGACGACGGACGAGGGCAGGTGCATGCGGGCGGTCCTGTTTTTCTTTTTCTGCGCGTCTATGCCGCAGGGTGTCCCCCTGCGGTACGAAAGTTCTGTTTCGCACCCGCTCTCGCCGAATGTCGCAAGAACCGCAGCGGTCAGATCGCCGACCGTAGCCGTTTTCTTATCCAGCGAATCCGGTTTTCCCGTTCCCCAGATGAACAGGTTTTTTTCGGCCCGGGTAAATCCTACGTACAGGAGGTTCAGGTTTTCGACACGGCGTTGGAAGTGTTCTTCGTGATAGGCTCCGGCGTAGACGGACTGTGACGTGACGGAAGTGGTGGAAACGGGCACGACGGGTAGCGTGTCGTAGGGACTTTGCGGAGGGACGCACCACAGAATGTCGCCCAACCGGTCCGACTCGATTTTCCAGTTGACGTAAGGCATGAAGAGCGTATGATATTGGAGTCCTTTGGCCTTGTGGATGGTCAGAATGCGTATTCCGTCGATTTGGTCGGAGACGGGGATGGCTTTGTTCTTCAGCGTTTCGTCCCAATAGGTGAGAAATTCGCCGATGTCCGAGATGTGGTCGCTCAGGAAGTTCAGCGATTCGTCCAGAAAGGTCTGTATATAGGCTATCTGGCCACTCTTTTCGGTCAGCTTGTAGATTCGGACAATACGCTCTATGGTTTCATACAAAGGCTGTGTCCGGAGCAGGGCTGCCTGTTCCGTAAAAGGAGCGGGCAATAGCGTCTCGGGGTGTTCGTAGAGCATTCTCGTATCGGACGGCCCGGCTGTATCGTCGTTCTGTCTGGCCAGAAACGCCATGGCAATACAGTCCGTTTCGTCGTACAGGTAGCGAAGGGCATGTATGACGGTGTTGACAGCTCTTGACGAGGACAACAGGAAGGCTTCGCTGGAGATAAGG
>CATXZX010000104.1 GCA_958404085.1 uncultured Prevotellaceae bacterium
GATGCTCGGATTTGCCCCTGCCCCGACACAGAAAGTAGTCATAGGCATTCTGAAAGAACATCCGGAATATCCGGTAGAGACCGTCATCAAACATGCGCTGAAGTTGTTGTAACCTTATTTTACATGGGATTCAGGCGGTTCAAAAAAATCCACATACACAGACATGCCGGCAAATGGATGCTCGGCGTGCTGTTTGTTGTTGTACTCCACGGTTTCGGATATTCACGAATACCGTCCGCCTATCGGTTTACATCGGGAAAACTGTTCGAGACTGCTGCCCCCGAAGATACCGTCGCTCCCCGGTTCAAAGTCAAGAAAACATCTCCGGCAAACGAAAATGATGCCAGACAAGAAACTGTCGACCTCAAAGACCCCGAAAACCTGAAAGAAGAAGTTGAATACGATGAAAAGACGGGAACGTACCGGCTCGGAACCCGCCTCGGAGACAGCTATCTCAACACGCCGGTACTTATGTCTGAAAAAGAATACAGACAATGGAGCCTGCGGAAATCCATGCAGGCCTACTACCGCAACAAGAACGAAGAGGAGTTCAAGAACCGGGGCCGCGACAAATTCGATTTTACCAACATGCAGTTCGACTTGGGTGCCGCATCCAAAATTTTTGGCCCGGGCGGCGTACAGGTCAAGACACAAGGTTCTGCCGAACTCAAGATCGGGGCCAACACCCGCAGCATCGACAACCCCAGCCTTCCTGAGCGTAACCGGAACACATTCGGATTCGACTTTCAGGAAAAAATCAATGTGAACGTCAACGGAAAAGTGGGCGACAAACTCGACATGAACCTCAACTACAATTCGGAGGCTACCTTCGATTTCGACACCAAGAACATCAAGCTCAAATACGAAGGCAAGGAAGACGAAATTATCAAACTGATAGAGGCCGGAGACGTCTCGATGCCGTCCAATTCATCGCTTGTGAAAGGTGCAAGCTCGCTGTTCGGCATACGGACCGACATGCAGTTCGGAAAACTCAAGTTGCAAACCATCATTTCACAAAAAAAATCGACAAGCAAAAGCGTTTCCTCGCAAGGCGGAAAGCAAACGACTCCCTTCGAGCTGGAAATAACGGATTACGAAGAGAACCGACACTTCTTCCTGGCACACTTCTTCCGCGAAAACTACGACAAATATATGTCGCAATTGCCGAACATCACTTCGGGAATTACGATAAACCGCATCGAAGTATGGGTTACGAACAAAAGCGGAACAACCTCCAACACCCGCAACATTGTTGCTTTCACAGACTTGGCCGAGCACGACAGAGTAGCCAATCCGGCATGGATCAGCGGAAGCGAGGTACAACCGGCCAACTCGTCGAACAACCTGTACCGGACCATTACGAGTAACTATACGGCCGCACGCGACATCAGCCAAACGACATCGACTCTTGACGGAGCCCACGGCATGGAAGGAGGTACGGATTACGAAAAACTGGAGAGTGCCCGTCTGTTGAACTCCAACGACTACACGCTGAATGCGGCCTTAGGATATATATCACTCAAAAACACCTTACAACCGGATCAGGTACTGGCCGTGGCTTATGAGTACACGTACATGGGAAAGACGTTCCAGGTGGGCGAATTCTCGACAGACATAAAAGACAACAATGCGGCCCTTTTTGTAAAAGCCATCAAAAACACCTCCAACGTACCCTCAATGGGAAACTGGAACCTGATGATGAAAAACGTATACTCCCTGGGAGCGACTTCTATCCAGAAACAAAAATTCAGGATGGACATCAAATACTTGAGCGACACAACGGGCGTTTACTTATCATACCTGCCCGAAGAAACCCTCAAGGACAAAACGCTGCTCAGGCTGATGAATCTGGACCGTCTGGACAATAACCACCGTAACAATCCGAACGGTTATTTCGACTACGTAGAAGGGTATACCGTCGTATCGCAGACAGGACGAATCTATTTCCCCGTCGTAGAGCCCTTCGGCTCCCATCTGGAAAAAGTAATCGGCAATCCGGCCATTGCCGAAAAATATATTTTTAAAGAGCTCTACGATTCGACAAAAACCACAGCCAAACAAATAGCGGAGAAAAACAAATACATACTGACCGGACAATATCAAGGCAGTTCGGGAGGACGGGAAATACAACTCGACGCCATGAATGTTCCGCAAGGGTCGGTCATCGTGACTGCCGGAGGAACCGTATTGGTGGAGAACGTAGACTACATTGTAAATTATAGTATCGGAACCGTCGAAATCATCAACCAGAGTATTCTGGATGCCGGTACCCCTATCAACGTGAGCCTCGAAAGCAATACGAACTTCGGTATGGAACGTAAAACCATGCTGGGCATGAACTGGCAATACGACTTTACGAAAAATTTCCAGCTGGGCGGTACGATTATGCACCTGTCCGAACAGGCGTTGACCAACAAAGTGAGAATGGGCGAAGAGCCGCTGAACAATACCCTGTGGGGACTTAACCTGTCGTGGAAACAGCAGAGCCAATGGCTGACCAACCTTGTAGACAAACTGCCTTTCCTCAATTGCACAGCCCCATCCAGCATCAATCTATCGGCCGAGTTCGCACAACTGATAGCAGGAAAGAATTCGGAATCGCAGGGCGATGCTTCCTATTTGGATGACTTCGAAAACACGAAATCGGGTATCGATGTAAGTACTCCCATCGAATGGAGCTTAAGCAGTTGCCCCTCCTTCTTTACCGAATCCAGGCTGACGAACGATGTCCGCTACGGATACAACCGCGCAACACTCAGTTGGTACCACATCGACCCCTTATTCACACGAAGAAGCTCCTCGCTCACCCCCAGTCACATCAAGAGCGATTTGGAACAGTTGTCCAATCATTACGTACGCGACGTCTACCGCCGCGAATTGTTCCCAAACCGCAGACAAATCTACGGTGAATCGTCGACACTACCTATCCTGAACATTGCCTACTACCCGTCACAGCGAGGTCCTTACAACCTGGACGCAGACGTCAACACTCGCGGCGAACTGAATGACCCGCAAAAACGATGGGGTGGCATGATGCGCCGAATCGAGACAAGTGACTTCGAAACGGCGAATATCGAATACATCGAATTCTGGATGATGGACCCGTTCATCTATTCGCGCGAGAAAAACGGTAACTACGGAGGAGATTTTTACATCAACTTGGGAGAAATAAGCGAAGACATTCTGAAAGACGGCAAGAAGTTCTATGAAAGCGGCATGCCCATAGACGGCGATCCCAATAAATACACGGAAACGACGTGGGGGCGTGTCCCGAATCAGAACAGCGTCACTTATGCCTTCAATACCAGCAGCGATTCGCGGAATAAACAGGATGTAGGTTTCAACGGACTCAGCAGTGCTGACGAAGCCGACTTCGGTATCTACAAAGATTACCTTCTTCAGATACAAGGGAAGGTCTCGCCCGAAGTATTCGACTCTATTGCCAAAGACCCGGCCGGAGATGATTTTCACTACTTCAGAGGCAGCGATTTCGACAGGGCCCATACTCCGATTCTGGACCGATACAAACGAATTGTCAACCCTGAAGGAAACTCCGTCGATTCCGACCACTCGCCCGAGAAATACAACACTACGTACAAAATGACGCCCGATGTGGAAGACATCAACCAAGACTATACCCTCAACGAATACGAAAAATATTACCAGTACCACGTGCGGCTCAACCCGGACAGCATGCAAGTCGGAAACAACTTCATTGCAGACAAACGTACATCGAGCGTACATCTGCGCAACGGAAATACCGAAACTGTAGACTGGTACTTATTCCGCATTCCGCTACGGCAGTATGAAAGTAAAACCGGGGCAATCAGCGATTTCAACAGCATCCGGTTTATGCGTATGTTCCTGACAAACTTTGAAAACCCGATTGTTCTTCGTTTCGCCACACTGGAACTGGTCCGGGGAGAATGGAGAAATTACGAACAGCCGCTCTACGCCGGCAAAGCCCCGAGTACCAGCGGCTCTATGAGTGTAACAGCGGTCAACTTGGAGGAGAACGGCGACAAAACACCAGTCAACTACGTACTTCCTCCAGGCATCAAGCGCGAGATTTTCTCCGAAGGAGCTACCCAGACCGAGGAAAACGAACAAGCATTAAGCATCATCATCAACGACCTGGCCTCGGGAGATGCACGCGCCGTCTATAAAAAAACCAACATGGACCTACGCAGATACAAACACCTCCAGATGTTTGTACATGCCAACGCCCTGCCAGGAGACCACAGCCTCGAAAACGGACAGGTAAGTCTGTTCGTCCGCATCGGATCCGACTATAAGAACAATTTCTATGAATACGAAATACCGCTCTCGCTCACACCCGAAGGCCGCTACTCGGATGGAAACGCCGATCGCATAGCCGTGTGGCCCAAAGAAAACATGCTGGACATCAACCTGGACTTATTTACCGACCTGAAACGCGAGCGCAACCGAAAAAAGGCTTTCGGTATGACCAGCTACGCATCGCTCTATTCGGAATATGACGAAGCCAAGCCCAACAATAAAATAAGTATTATGGGCAATCCCTCGTTGGGAGAAATTCGGACTATCATGATCGGAGTACGTAACAACTCACGTGCGACCAAAAGCATCGAAATCTGGACAAACGAACTGCGACTGCAACAATACACGAACAAAGGCGGATGGGCCGCACAGGGAAAACTGAACGTACAGGTTTCAGATGTTGCCTCTGTCAACCTGACAGGACACGTCGAAACCAATGGTTTCGGCGGTCTGGAAGAAGGTGTTACCGAACGCCGGAATGATAATCTCTACCAATACAGTGTAACGACCAACATCGACTTAGGGCGTTTCCTTCCGGAAAAAGCAAAAGTTCAAGCTCCCCTTTATTATTCATACAGCAAAGAAAAGACCGTACCGAAATACAACCCGCTCGACACCGACATGGACTTGCAGGAAGTATTGGATGCCGCCGTAAGCAAACGAGAACGCGACTCATTGGAAAATATCTGTACAAGTACTGTCATCAACAGTAACTTCAGCCTCAGCAACGCAAAGATAAACATTGCTTCGCGGAACCCCATGCCATACGACCCTGCAAACTTTTCGTTCGGCTACTCGCACAGCCATAAGAAAACGACCGGAGAAACGACGGCCTGGGAAAAAGACGATACCTGGAAATGGCTTTTCAACTATACCTATTCTCCCAATTACAAAGGCTGGCAACCCTTCAAGAACATTATCAGTAAAAAAAGCAAATGGGGAAAGATTCTTCAGGAGGAACAGATCAACTATCTTCCCCAGAACGTTTCAATCAATTCGGATATCACACGCAGTTACTACGAGTTGCAAGAACGCGACATGGAGAATCTTACGAATACGACTTTACCCCTTACATGGGCAAGCGACTTCCTGTGGAACAGGCAACTATCTCTGCGCTGGGATTTAACCAAAAGCCTGAACACGACGTTCACATCAGCCACAAACGCTGAAATCGTGCAACCATTCTGCGCCGTAAATAAGGATCTCTATCCCGACCGGTACAGCGCATGGAAAGACTCCGTATGGCACAGCATCAAACACATGGGAACCCCCCTGTCCTACCAGCAGACATTCAAGACGACCTGGAAAATCCCCATCAGCAAGCTGCCGTGTTTCAGTTGGATCACGTCGGACGTCAGTTACTCGGCCAACTATTCATGGGACAGGGGAAACGACCTGGACGAAGGCACTTTCATGGGCAATACCATCGCTAACGCACGCACGGTAAACGCGAATGCCAATTTCAAGATGGAGACACTCTATAACTTCATCCCCTTCCTGAAAAAGACCAATACCCGATTCAGCAATGCAACCAAGAAAAAGGAAACCAAACCGAAACCCTACGAAAAAGAAATCCAGCTACGCAAGGATACAACCCAGACCGTAAGCCACAACCTGAGAAACAAACGAATCAGAGTGACTGCCATCCGTCCGGACGGAACACACTATTCCATCCGATACAAGATCAAGAGTCCGAACCAAATCACTATTTTGAACCGAGACTCCATCAAGGTCAAATTAAAAGTCGTTCCGGGTAAAAAGACGGAAGACATGTTCTGGTACCGCTCCCTGCAATATGCCGCGCGAGCAGCCATGATGGTCCGCAGTATCAGCGTATCGTATACGAACACCTACAATATGAATCTTCCTGGATTCATACCACAAATCGGCGACATGTTCGGCCAACGAAGCGACGGCGGACTGCAACCCGGACTTGACTTTGCATTCGGCTTCACCGACGAAAGTTACATCAGAAAAGCCAGACAAAGAGGCTGGTTGCTGGCCAACGACAGTATTGCCACTCCGGCCACGACCAACGCCAACGAGGACCTGCAAATAAGAGTGGTCGTAGAACCCTTCAAAGACTTCAAGATCGACCTGAACGCCAGCCGACGTATGAATAAGGCACAAAGCATACAATATATGTACGAAGGGATGCCGACCACGCAGACCGGTAGTTTCACGATGACCACCATCAGCATCCGCTCGGCATTCGAAGGTATCGGAAACGCCGACAACAATTATTCAAGCAAGAGTTTCCAGCGCTTTGTCAACTACCTGGACGTATTCCGCAACCGCGTCGAAGCGCAATATCTCGGGACGACTTATCCGGTCGGTACACAATTGGCCGGACAGCCGTTCGACCCCGCGCGCGGAACCATCAGCAAATACTCGTCAGACGTCATGATTCCAGCATTTCTG
>CATXZX010000105.1 GCA_958404085.1 uncultured Prevotellaceae bacterium
TTTGTTTGTCAGGTCCTTTTGCTTTTTTGTGCGGCTAATGATAAGCCGCCCAGCCGTTTGGCTGTCAGGTATCCTTCTCCAATGTTATCCCGGGGTTTTGTATGCGCGGCACAGCCTCTTACCCTCAGAGCTGTTTAACAACACACTGCAGAGCGGCAGATTCGGATGCACGTCCGCCGGCGCCCATCTATTCCTGGGTAACGCAGTGCCCGAAGCACTTAGGGCAGTCAAGCAGGTTTGTTGTTTTCCACAAGCCCCCGCTTCAAAATTCTTCGGAGTTAAAGTGGCGGGTTCTTGACCTTCCGGTGCATCTCCCTTCTTCGAAAATACAAAACGTAATCAACGATAAAGACGTTGTTGTTACCCTCATGGTATCACAATAAAAATCGCAGATACAAGGGTTTTTTAAGTTAAATTCAAAAAAATTTAAGGCTTTGTTTTATGGTTATTAGAACATGGTGTGAAAATGTTTTGTGGCACATAAATAAGAAAATGCCACATGACACAATGGTTTTATGGCACACAAAAAAATCATAAAAAAGAACGCAAAACCATCGGGGAATGGCTGCTCTCTGAAAGGAAAACGCCTCTCCCGGCATTGAGAGAAGGCGCTTTCGTATAGGATAGCAACGGGAGGCGTTATCCTGCGGTATGGTTGTTTGAGACATCGCCGAAAACGTCGTTTATTTTGCCGTCTTCGGGTTCGTCGTCTCTGAGTTTTACTATGCGGGCGGCGAGCCTGCGGCGGTCCTGAGAGATGGCAGCATAGTGCTTCTTGGTTGTGTTTACGTCCTTGTGTCCCAGAACGTCTGCAACGAGGTAGATGTCGCCGGTCTCATTATACAGTTGGGTGCCATATGTGCTGCGGAGCTTATGAGGCGATATGCGTTTGTTGGGCGCAGCGATGGAGGCGTATTTGCGGACCAGATTCTCGACGGACCTGGTGGTAATACGCTTGTGATGAAGGGAGAGGAAAAGGGCATTGACGTCGCGGGGTATAGCGGTCATCTTCTCGCGGTCGAGCATATAGTCCAGGAGTGCCTTGCGGACCTCGCTCCCGAAGGAGAGTATATCCTGCTTCCCGCCTTTGCGCATGACGGTGAATTCATCGGATATGAAATTCACGTCGTCTATGTCTATACCGACGAGTTCCGAAATGCGGATACCTGTACCGAGAAAAAGAGTCAATATGGCCAAGTCGCGCTTTTCCGTCATCTTATGAAACTGCTTCTGCCGGTCAGACAGGCCCTCTCCGGACTGCACCACGTCGAGCAGCAGCGCTATCTCATTGGGCTCCAACCTTATTATCGCCCTGTCCCGCAGCTTTGGCATATCTATAAGGGAGGGGGCGTTGTTGATTATGCTGCCGCGCTTGGCAAAGTACCGATAAAAGGCGCGAATGGACGCCAGCTTGCGCCCCTTTGCGGACGCCTTGTTGGTAACGGCGGCACCGTCCTCGTCCACATATGAGGAGAGGTAAGACGCGTAAGCCTCTATATCGGTAGTGGAAAGAGAATCCAACTGTGCAAGAGAGATTTCCCGTATATCGCTCACCTGCTCGCCAAGAGGCGTCTCCTTGACCAGATACCTGAGAAACGTCCGGATGTCAATTGCATAGGCGTAGCGAGTACGCACCAATGTGGTGATTTCTGCGCCCTGGAAGAACTCGCCTGCATAAGGGGGGAGCTCCTTGATGATATCGCGAAGCAGGACCGTATAATATCGGTATTGCTGGTTATCGTATGAATCCGGCACGGCCGTTTACCTCCTTTTCTGCCAAGTATCACGAAATGCCTTCAATTCGTTAATCAGCGATAATGATTGCAGCACCGTCAAGATCATATTCCTCGCCGACGCCCATGTCTTCAACTGCGCCTGCGCTGATTTGAGTTTGATAATGATTGTGCCGTACATTTCGTGCCCCTCCTTACCCTCATGCCCTCTAAAGCGGGCGGCTTATAGTGATTGTTCGACATTGGTTGTGGCCTGCCATTCGCCCCACAATTTGGAACCCCACTGGCCGCACAACGACCACTCCCGATTATCTATCCAATATTTTGCATCGGTATGAGTTTGTATAATCCATGTTATGTAGCGCAGCCCCGTGTCGGTGGGTTCGCGGGCCATCAACTCATCTATTTTTGTTTTGCGGATTGTAGTTGCCCACGCCACCTGTTTCGACGACCCGCTCAATTCAGGCCAGCCCACTGCTCTACTCTCCTGCGCCGCCTTCTCGTTGGCCGTCTCCCGCTCTGCCTGTTGACGGGCTTTGTAACATTCAGAGCACTCATCATAATGCTCGGTCGCCCACTGCTCCCACTCATCGGCATCACGGCGATTCCGGCAAATTTTAGTTGCTGTGTAGACTTTTCCGCAAGTTTTGCAAGTACATTCCGCTGTTGCCTTTGCCATTTTTTCTATCCTCCCATGTTGCTATACAATAACCGTTTTATCCTTCTATCCTGATTGCATTAGCATTATATTGTTGCTTGTACCAATCCGCATAGCGCATTATATTCAATACTTCGTCCTTAGTTAATGATGATGCAAATTCCTTGGAAGATACAAAATCAAAACAATTATCACCTTGCTTACGATACCATATTTTCATTCCACTGTCGTTTCCATACGGATTCAATAAACAAATATACATATTTTGCCTCCCAATCAATCAATTATATCCCTGATTCTTTAATCATGTTGTCGTAAAAGTCGTCAATCGCTGTATTTTTCGAGGTCTTCCGCCGCTCTGTCTTCAAGATATTCCAGCATATCCGTATAAGCGGGAGCAGTACCTGCTGTGCGGCATTCATCGAAATATTCGCCTATGGTTTGGATAACAGAGACTATAGACTCCCTGTTATGGAATAGGATAGCCTCTACACGCGGCGTTTCGTCGTCAGCCGAGCGGACGAAACTGTTGTTCTGGGAGGAAAAGGCGGATATTTCCTTTAGGAATCGAGAATAGGCTTCGCAGCCGTCCTGATAGTCGTCGCTTCCTACAGCCCTGTACACATCTTCCAGAACGCTTATATAGCTTTCGAAGGAAGGAGTGCAGGCGTCTTTTTCGCAAGATTCCAGATAGGTCTGCATTTCATACATGGCGCGAATGAGCCATTCGGCATTACAGTTGTTTTCCATAGCTGCATTGTTGAGCTCGGCCAGCCGCAGGGAAAGCGCCTTTGCCTCTCTACATCCTTTTTTATCGTTAACACTCATTATTTAAGTCTCCTTCCTTTCGGTTATTTACCTATAATTGTAAACCCAATATGGGGTGAATACAATCACACATCCAATAGCGCCTTCGCCTTTCTGCTGATATTCCCAACCACTATGCGCACGGGCTGCCTGTCGCCGGCAACTATTTCCACGACCGGCCGTTCCAGCCACGACGGAGGGACCCTGCACGCCTTATCCTCGTATTTGCCGCCAGACCTGGAAACGCAGCGATAGTAACGGGCGTTTTTCTTCCAGCCAATCATGCGGCTTTTCCCGGAGCCGGCTCCCGCCTGAGTAAAGACCTCATAAGCGGGAATCAAGCAGTCTATATCCTGCAGCAATATGAGCGTCTTTGAAGATGGGAAATCAGCACTGTCCCCATCGATGAAGGAAATCGGAGCCGAAGGAAGCGATGCGGGTCCCAAAGCCGCAGGGGAAGGGTAGGGGAGCGGCGTCATGGCTTTTGAGGCTTCGCCCGGCTCCACGAGCGGGGGAAAGACTTCCACTACACGGCTTTTGTAGGTCTGCATATCCGGCGTTATAAGCGCGGATATTTCGTACCCACGGTAGGAGTAGGCCCTGACCACCGCTAACAGCAATGACTCAAATTGGGATATAAGGCGCTGCTCATGGTGGGCGAACCTGGCTCTGAGTACCGTCAGGTATCTGTCGGGTTCCGTAAGCAAAATGACGACTTCATTCTGCGGGCTGGATATAGTAAGACGCCCGCCCAATATGCTCGCCTGCGGCCTGCTGCCATATCCCGCATCGGCCGCAAAGAGCTTTACGATGTCGCGCAGCTCTGCAGGCCAGCTCGATACGGAGGAGGAATCGGATATATCAATCATTTTCGCCCGTTGGCATAAAGACCTGCTGCAGTACGGGAATACGTAGTGCAGCAAGGATGAGCAACCCCGACGCAAAGAAGGCAAGGGCTTAAGTCCGTGGCAGCGAAAAACCTCTTAGGCACGAGTGATTCCTCCTTATAAGAATTCGAGAGGCCCTTGCAGGAGGGCATATTATACCTCATGCTTATAATAACATGTCTGAAAAAGCGTGTCAACAAAAATGATTTACATTCTATAATTATTCTGTGATATTATACAAATTATTATAATGACAACTACTTGACATATACCAAGTAGTTAATTACAATAATCTTAAAAGGAGATGGTAAGATGGCACAGGTAATAAAAGATAAGCAGGACATGACCCATTTGTCATGGACGCACATCCGTTCTTCTTCTGGAACGGCGGGCTCTTTTTTGAAAGCGACCGATGACCTGAGAGAGCCTAAGGTGTATTATAAGCTTTCCAATCACGATAACCAGAGAGGCGTAACGGGACACGAATGCGTCAATGAGATAATTGCAGACAGGCTGCTGAGTATACTGGGTGTGGAGCATCTGAATTACAGCCTTATACATGCGGATATCATAGTAGAAGGCAGGAAGGTCGAAACCTACCTGTGCGCATCAGAGGATTTCAAGAAGCGGGGCGAAACAAAAGTCGCGCTGGACGTGTACTATGGCGTTGAAAAGCGGCCTGACGAGACGCCGATGGACTTTTGTTTGAGAAACGGGTGGGGAGAGTATGTATACCAGTTCCTCGCAGTGGATTTCCTGATTCTCAACAGGGACCGGCACGGGGCTAATATGGAGGTTCTTCGTAACAGCAAGGAAAAGACGGTAAGGCTGGCGCCCATATTCGACAACGGGCTATCGCTGCTGTTCAACTGCCACACGGAGGAGCAGGTGCAAAAATTTGACCCGATGGAGGATAAGCCGGTGCAGTGCTTTGTAGGTTCAAGGTCAACCAGAAGGAACCTCGAACTCATACCGGCGGACGCGTTCCCGGCGTTCAACCGGCTTACCGAGGAACATAGGGACATACTCTTAGAGGACCTGGATGGGGTTATGCCCAGATTGTGGCTGGACAAAATATGGGACATGATATGGAGGCGGTGGAAGGTATATGAAGATTTTCGCAATACGAGACGCGGGGGATAAGGACAACAGAGATATAGCTTATCTTTTTTATTATGAAAAAGGGGGCCGCTTCTATGTTGAGCTGCCGGCGGACGCCGACCCATGGGAGACCCCGCTGATACTGTCGTCGTTTCTGAAGAGGGGGGAGAGGACCGTCAACTCCTATTGGAGCCGGGTATGGGTGCAGCAGCGGATAGTACCGGCTGATAGACAGAATATCGGCCAGATACTGAGGGATAACGGGCTGAAGGAATACGATGAATGCAGGCTGCTGGAGCTGTCAGAGGGGCGGTGCCCACAGGATAACTGCTACATAGCTCCGGTATCGGAGGCGGAGCTGCCGGCAGAGTTTGTAATGCGGTTCGGCAGGAAGGTAGAGGACGTCATACCGTTGGCAGGGAAGAACCTTCTGGTTTTTTTCAGGGATGGCAGCGTGAAAAAATGTTCTTTGTACGAAATGCTCGGAGAGGATAGGACCTTTGCGCCCATACTCAACAGCGACGACCAATTCAACAGGGTCAGGCTGCAGCCGGGGGGACACGGTGCGTGTTGGGGTGAATCGCTCAACATACCATATGAAACACTGTACGCAAAAGGAGAGGCGGTCCCTCTGAGCGCGGACGACTTTATAAGTTTCGTGGAGCATAGGGTGATAAACACGGCCGAGGTGATGAATCTGCTCAACTGTACCAGGCAGAACATAGATGACCTTGTACGGAGGGAAAAGCTGCATCCGATAAAACAGTCAGCCAAGAACCGGTTGTTTCTTCGCAGTGAAGTAGAAGAACGCATGCCGCGATGATGCGGCGACCTTCCCGACTTTTGTTGCGCGTGTCTTCGGGCTTGCCGAAAGAGCACATTCTGCAGCAAAAAAGTTGAGGCACAGGAGCGGGGCATGGCGTCAAAAAACGCAGGGGGCCGCGAAGCGAGCTTAAAGAACGGCGAAGCGGTCCGGCAGAGAAACATCAACCTTGGAGCCCATATATAATTTCGCTAAACCTGCATTTAACGAAGTTATTCCCGCCCCTAAATCTCCCTTCAATAACGCCGGCTCGACCCCCTGCGGGGGTCTTCCCCGGCTGGTGCGTCCGCTGTTCGACCGGCTGGATTATTGCTATCGGTGATTTTTGCTGTGGTTTAATATGTTTATGCGCTCCATAGCTCGTTTCCGGGCGGTAATTCTGTGGTCCTGCAGTCGTTTTTTTCCGTCTGCCCCTGGTTTTACCGCTGTGTCCCTCGACGGCAGCTCCTTTTTTTCTCTTATCTTTTCTTTTATTTTTATCTGTATATTATAATTATGTTTTATTATTTACATCGCGGCTTCTCCTCCCCTTTCACTTTTCTTTTTTCTTTTCCTTTTTCTTTTTATTTTTCCGGGTTTTATATGGCGCGGCGGGCGATTGATTTATATATGGGGTGGTTTGCCTGGACAAAAAGGA
>CATXZX010000106.1 GCA_958404085.1 uncultured Prevotellaceae bacterium
CAAGGGCGTATCCTTCGAGACTGCCATCATCGAGCGGTATCGCCGCCGGGAGAGCGGCGTAACCGAGACTACCCCGGCTTTAGCCGTGGAGAGTGTCAAGATTCAGACATTTCCTTTATTTTCGCAATAAGCTGTTGCGAATTGGTAGCGACAGAGTGTTTGCTCAAGTAGTGTACCGGAATATTATAGCTGCGAGCCGTATCGAGCGCTCGCCAGAACGCTTTGTGCGAGATAAAGGCGGGCTGGAACCAGACGGCCTTTGCGTTTCTGAACAAGCGAATATCGTGTGTCACACTTGTGGATAAGAACCGTATGGTAGGGAAGCGTTCCTGCATTTCATTCCTCCATCCATCATATCCTCCTATACAAATAATTCCATCGGGAACGTTAAGGTATGGGTATACTGTCTTGTTATCCTTTTCCTCATTGACCGGCTCTGCTTCCGCTGTAGTCCCCCTGTTCATTTCATATACATATGTACGGAGCTCTGCCAGTTCCGCACGGTCGTTTATATAGGAGTCTATATTATCCTTCTGCCTCGCAATCTGTTTATCCGCCGCGTCCAAAGAATCGAGCAGCGCATCGCGCTGTTCTTCCAGCCGGCTTATTGCTGACCGCGCTTGTGCCAACTGCCTTTCCAACTCTTCCTTTTCGGGAAGCTGATTTTCTGCTGTTTGTATTTCTTTGGCGGCTGCCCGGAGTGACTTCTCTGCAGCTTGCTTTGCCAGGCTCAGTGCTTTATCTGTCGCTTTCCTCTGTTCATTAAAAGCCTTAGAAAGTCCCTGGAAAAGAAGAAGGAATGTGAGCGTTTCGCGCTGATTCATTTCACACGAAACATCGCTTGACGACAAATCGGAAAGGAGCATGGCGTCGCGGATGGTTTCCTTGCTGATTTCGCTTTGCTCAAGGATGGAATGTATGCCAATGGGGAAATTGGTAGCAGCAGCGACAGAAGACAAAAAAACCATCAATTTGCTGGACAAAAGCGCGTTTTCTCCGAAGAGCTCGTTTACTGGTGTCAATGCTTGTTTCCGCTGTTTTTTTGCCTGCTCCATTGCCTGGCGCACATCTTTTGAGTACTGTCCTCCGATTTGAGATATATCAGTTTTAAGCACTTCATGACCAGGACCTTCAATCCATATGCTTAAGTACTTGCCAATACGGTACTGGAAGAACACGTCGGCATCAGTAAACCTGGGTGAAATGAGCTTTGATGTAAACACTATTATAAGCAAGAGTACGAACTTTTCAGAAGACATTACGTCAACCTCCGCACAAGCCTCTGCGAAATCCTGAAGATTAAGTATGTCGCATGCCACTGCGAAGACCACGGGAACCGGGGCGCCGCTGATAGAGTACTTTTTACACAGTCCGCATATTGATGGAAAAGCAGCGCTGATGATTTCAAGCGTCTTTGAAAATCCAGACAGAGCCTTCTCGGTATACTCTTGTGGCGACATGCGGCAAGCATCGTCAGCTGCACTCTCGATTGGGAATTCGCTCTTGATTTTTTCGAACTCAGCGCTTTCATGCCGATATATGGCCACGGCCTTAAGGATGTCTTCATCCTCGTCCGGCAGCCCGCGACTGTACCCTCTGTGTTCCGGAGGAGCATCCACGAGCTCCAGCGGCGCGGATAGTGCATCCCAAGTGCTTTTTATTCGGCGCCTTGCCTTATTATTGGCTCTTACACAATAGGCGAACACATAGTACTCCAGAGGGACGCTGCTGCTGAGCGCTTCCTTCATTTCTTTCCATTCAACCATGTGCTTTTTCGATTCAAGAGAGGTAGGGACACAGTTGTCGGAAAATGCAGACTTCCCGTCCATTCCGACAACGTCCTTAAATGCAGTAAAGGCATCAGGCGACATCACCGACGTATTTTTGTCTATATAAAGCTCGGGTCCATTTTTATTCAACTACTTTCCCTCCTTTGATTCGGGCGGGCCCTTTATACGAATATATAACATCTCCCGTATCATCATCAGTGAACTCAATTCGCACCTCGTATCCGAATATATCTGCAACGTGAAGCAGCACGCTTATTTTGGGATGGTTCAGGGCATTATCCAGAACATCACCAGGAATCTCACCCCGCCCTCCTTCTGCATAATAGAGTACAAATACGAATGTGCAATTCAATACTTGCATCATTCCAACAACTGTTTCCAGCTTTAGATTTCCACTGTCCGATAACATGCGATGCAGATATTGCCGCGTCAAGTTCATCATGCTGCTTAGTTTGGGAATGGAGATACCTCGCCTTAGCATGGCAAGCCTGATTCCGCGTTCAATAGCTGCCAAACAATCTGGATTTTCCCTACGCAAAGCGAATCCTCCCTCCTGCGCAGTTATGATTTTTTTCGGGCCTGATATCTCTCTACGGCTATAGTCGGGGAAACTTTGGCTCAACGGCCGTTGCGCTGTCTGCGGTTTGCGCAGTCTCCACGAGCATAATGTTAAGAGGCATTCTGCCCTGCTATCATTTATTAAGTTCATTATATACTCTGCATCTTTGATATGTCAACCAAAACACGCGACATAATATAAATAGAATTATATAATTACTCTGGAGACTGTTGAATTGCCGCAGTACATACGGTATAATATCAGTAACGTCTCTTACGTTGAATACGTTGCGGAGTGTTCTAAAGGTGGCGCCACCAAATCGGAGGTTTTTCATGAAACAATATCTTATCAAAACTACCCTGTTCCTCTCTGTTTCTCTTCTTGTTTTTGCTTCTGCCTGCAGGCAGGACGGAGGCGTTGTCCCAAACTCGTGGGCACACGGGCAAAGCATATACTCCAATGGAAAGGAGGACGACAGTGGGGGAGAGGCAGAAAAAATAACCTATGGCGATACCGTTACCTTTGACAACCTCGAATTCACATTTAACGAAAAGCTTTCGTGGACATATTGCCCTGCCCAGTACAGCGCGGCCGAGGGGGAAACAGTTATTTGTTTCCCCGTAACAGTGAGGAATGTCGGAGCATCACCGCGCAGCATTAACATGTTCCTTCTCAAATTCTATGCACCAGATGGAGCCGCTTCCGAGGATGTCAGTCCATATTTTACTGCAGATGATATTTTATACATGGGAGACATCCCTGCAGGAGGACAGATAGAGGGATATATGCATGTGCTGTACGCCGGGGACGGCGACTATGTCGCAGCAATAGAAAAGTGGGAGCTGCCTTTAAGAATCACATTAAATGTGAAAAAGCCCAAAGATATAGAGGCGAGAATGGAGGAACATGACACCGAACCTGCTCCTTCCGCATCCGATTCCGATGGCACAGTGGTAATAGTGGAAGATGCTTCGGGAGGTATGCTTACACCTGGCGAACTACCTGGCAATTCATAGTCAAGAACCCGCCACTTAAACTCCGAGAGGATAAGGGGCGGGGTCGCGCATACAAAACCCCGGGATAACATTGGGGACGGATACCTGACAGCCGAAAGGCTGGGCGGCTTATCATTAGCCGCACAAAAAAGCAAAAGGACCTGACAAACAAATCAACGAAGAAAGGAGGAATTGCCTAATTATGGATGTACTGTTAAGCGTCCGTCCAGAATGGTTGCAAAAAATCCTGGCAGGACAGAAGACCGTAGAGCTTCGTCTGTCCAGACCGGACCTCATGCCGCCGTTCAAGGTTTTTCTTTACTGCTCCGGGAAGGGAACAAAGAATCCTCACAAAACCCTTGAGATTCACAGCAGTGGCAAAATCTACAGGGCGAACGGTTTGGTGGCCGGAGAATTCACCTGTACAGCTATCGACCGCGTGGTGAGAGTCGGCAACATGGAAAACAACATACCGCTCCAATATTGTGTTGAGGACCATCACGGCGGCTACACTGCAGCGGAGATTCTGTTTGACGATGCTTGCCTCACGACAGAACAGGCCGAGAGCTATCTCTGTGGGAGAGACGGCTACGGTTGGCATATTTCTGATATAAAGACATACGACCTACCCAAAACTGTGGCAGCATTTGGAGTGCTTAAGGCGCCGCAAAGCTGGTGCTACACCTACAATTTTTTTGAGTGAGACGACCTTCAAGAAAGCGATATCCGTACCTACCTATAGGGGTGGGGGCGGATGTCACCTATTTTCCGAATTGTGCCATTCATTCAAAACAGCTTCTACCTGTGCGATTAGCTGTTCCTTATTTGGAATATAAGAAACATAGCGCGAAGCAAAGATATTGTTTGACAGCCCACCGAGAGCATATTCAGCAGCTATACTGTCTTTATCTGTACAAAGGATAATACCGATTGGTGGATTATCATGTTCGTCATTCACTTCTGCGGCGTAGTAGTTCAGATACATATTGAGCTGTCCGGCAGCTTCCGGCGTGAGTTTGGTTGTTTTTAATTCAATCAGCACATACGCCCGGAGAATTTTGTTGTAGAAAACCACATCCACATAGTAGTGGGTATTGTTCAATGTGATGCGCTGTTGCGTTCCTACGAACATAAAACCGCGCCCTAATTCCAACAGGAATTTTTCTATTTGTGCGACCAGTGCTTTTTCAAGGTCACTTTCAAGCATGGGTTTATTTTCCGGCACACCCAGAAATTCAAATACATAGGGGTCTTTGATAATATCTAAAGGAGTAGACATTTCAATTCCCTTTTCTGCGAGAGCAAGAACGGTTTCTTTATTCGTTTTTCCCTCTGACAGTAACAAACGTTCATAGAGAGAAGTGGAAATTTGCCGTTTTAATTCGCGTATCGACCAACCGGAGTTGATAGTTTCCTTTTCATAAAAGCTGCGTTTGTCCGGGTCTGAAATCGTCAACAGCTCACAATAATGCGACCACGACAATTTTCCAGACACCGTCTGGAATTTTTGGTGGTGCATATAGAATAGACGCATATTGTACAGATTAGAAACAGAAAACCCTTTTCCAAATTCTTTTGTTAAGTCTTTTGAAAGCTGCTTCAAGGTCTGCTTCCCATAATCTGCCCGGTCTTTATTTTCCTGTTCATGCTCAACAATAATCTTTCCTACATTCCAGTAGGTAGACAACAATTCAGTATTTACTTGTACCGCCACGCGCTGACGTGCATTTAATAGCAATTCTCTGATTTCATTCATCATAGAATTAGTATGTGTCAAATCACTCAATTTTAACGCCCCTTTCAAGGTAGAGTACAATCAGTATAACACATATTTACTCCCGCGTCGTTTCTCTTTTCTACCTTCTCTCCCTCTTGAATAGTGTTGTTGCAAATAGTATAATAATAACGTATTTAACATAAAAGACGTTATGAGCGAGAGAGGGGCGTACGACCGGATTGTTGCTGCTGCAAACGGCAGCGGTTTTTCCCCATAACTAATGCAAAATGAAGGGAACGACTTCCCGCCGTCTGTCATAGAAGCAAGGATGTAAGGGTGTGTACGCAACTACAATTATCAAAAAGTTAGTTGACCGCGCCTGCAGTTGTGAGTCTGCTTGCCGCAGGAGCCAATAGGATAAAGCCATCTATAATGGCAATAAAGAGGCTGTACGGGCTTTGTAAGTATAAAGGCGCAAATATAAGGAGATAGTGTGTAACGTGGGCTCTATAAGATTATCGGAAAAACAGCGGCTGAAATATTGCTATTCGGGGGTATATGCGATTATCGAGAAGTATCAGAATAAATACCCGGATGCAATTGTCCAGGAGAGGAGCGGCTGGAAAGTTACCGGCCGCCGCAGGCGAAATCAAAACCCGTTATACGATGTTTGGCCATTGCACCTTACGTTGTGCAGTACTCGACAGGGAATGATGCTCTGGATAATCAAGGAGCTGTACGAAAAACTTACTGTTACCACCTGTTACCTGCATCCGATATCCGGGTTACTGAAAACTCGTCGGGAATATAAATTTTCTACGCAGGGCGATTGCTGCACCTTTCTGAAGGATACGTTGTGGCTCAATCCTGAGAACACCGATGTGACTTTTTATAGATTTATTATCAATGGTATGCTTGACCTTGCCAATCAGCGGAATGTTTGTGAAGTGGAGGGCGGAAAAATCATCACCTCTCCGGCATGTCTGGCACGTTTTGAGAACGGAAGTTGCACGGAATCCGCTCGAATTATGGCGAGTCTTTCATTGCAGCCGGGAAGGGGAGAAGATGAGTACGCCATATTGGCGCAGGTTACAACAGATAAAACTCAATTCCATCCCGGAACAGCGAAGACATTCTTCCCGAGATGCCAAGAGGAACCCGAAAAGGAATTGTTGTTGCTCATGGAGAACGTGTATGACAATTTGAAAACGCAGGCCCTACGGAAAATTTCAGGAAAGTGACACGTCCCACAGCTAAAGCAAGAGACTTTACCCCACAATTTGGCAAACCGGAGCCTCTGGTAATTCGATTGCCGAGTAGTTAACTCGTTGTTCCGTGTTGTAAGAGGGATTGCGCAAACATTGTCTTCGTGCTATAATTATCATATTAAATAATGTGCTTCAGCCATCTATTCTTTTTTGAATCTATTGCAGGATTATTATATCCTCCGCTCCTGGAGGAACAAACATAAGTCAACAACGAGAGACATTCTTCGGCTTTTTTGTGAAGATGTCTTTTTTGTTTATTCTTATAGATATGTACCACACAAAAGAAAAGCGAAAGGAGAT
>CATXZX010000107.1 GCA_958404085.1 uncultured Prevotellaceae bacterium
TATTTTCTGCAAATGTCGGAACAAGGTACAGAATTCGCTTTGATGAATCACCTGGACAACCAGGGTGCTTCTTCTGCTGCGGAAATACGCAGCGGCAATTTTCTGTCCCTTGACCAGATATATTCCAAAGGCTTTGGCGTTATTCCAAAATTTGTTATGGAGGATTCTTCCCTCCCACTTAAATCAAAAGCGCTTTATGCTTATATATGTGCCCTTGCCGGCAGAGGAAACTCCGCATTCCCGCTTCGGGAAACCATATGCGGTCATCTCTGTTTTTCCGAAAGCACCTACAAGAAGCATTGCTCTATTCTCACAAATGCAGGCTATATACGCATACATCAGCGCACCAAGCTCAACAAGAACAACCACTTCTGTTACGGCAGCAATACCTATGAGCTGGTATCCTCTCCCCCCTCCTATATACGCTACTGCGAGGGAAAGGTGGACGAATACGGGCAGAGCTTCGTATCCGGTGAAGGAATAGAAGGCGCCGGTTACGGCACTATTCCCTATTATGTCATGTGCATGAAGAACCTTGCTGCCGATGCAAAGGCTGTGTACGCTTACCTTTGCTCTCTGTGCGGCGCTGGCGAACTCGCATACCTGTCATATGCCGGAATTTCCAACATTCTCAATATATCCCGCAACAGTACGGACAAGTACATGAAAGCCCTCATTTCGAGCGGTCTCATAACTATAACCCAAATGCGCAAGCCGGATGGAACCTACGGCCTCGGCCGCTGCGTGATAAAGAAGAAAATAGCTGCTGCCAGCGAGCGTGTTTCCTCTATGGAAACATACCAAAACCCAGCCGAACCCCAAAAACTATACCGCGCAGAAAATGCTTACGAACCATCTCCCTCGCGGGGTATAAATGGTTCTTATATTACCGAACCCCAAAATTTAACCCACGCAGAAAATTCAGGTGTTTCCTGTGTTAATTCTAAAAACGACTGCGGCGAATGTGAAAAATCGGCGGTTTTGACCGGACCCCAAAAAACCGCCCACTCAAAAAACCGCCCACTCAAAATCCATACCACATACCATAAACCGTCTTATACCATAAACCAAGATAATGCTTCTATCAATCTATCAGATAAGGACCTTACATTGCCTTCTCATAAGGATAGATGGATTGAAGGAGCTACCGAATCCCTGTATTTAAGAAACGGAAATTCCGTAGCCATGCTTCCTCTGTGGAAGAGGGTAATAGAAGCATATAAGATGCCTTCATATACCATTGATGAGCTCCTTTCAGATGTGGTAGATGAATACAAGGCCAGAGCACTTCAAGCGTGCTGGTCTGCCGCCGCTGCAACCATGAGAGCTGCTAACGTAGGACAAGACCAAATTCTTGGCATGGCAAAATGTGGCGCCCCTTCCCTCCCTACCGTTCTTATGACATGGGCAAATGCGGCTAACGAAGCCATGTCGGCAAACAGGAATAACGATTTTGACGCCGCCCTATACCTCTTAACCGGCAACAGTGATTATCCAATAGAATCTCTTCCGGAGTCTGTGGTAGAGGTAATACGTGTTTTCGCTGACATAATGGAAACCGACATCTCCGGCAGCTTCCGCATAAACGGTCACAGCATACCAGCTTCTAAGGTCAGGGCTGAAGTATCAAAGCTCAAGCTGGATGATATAGAGGAAGTGGCCGACAGATATCTTTCCCAGGAGGGAGAAGTAAAGAAGTTTAGGGAATATATAACGGCCATGCTCTTTAACCAGAGCTTTGGAAGGTTGCTTAATGTTCAAAAACAAGTAAAATCCCACGTCTGCGGGAGCAAAAATAGCGGCTGTACGGCAAAGAAAAACAATTTTGTAGATTATCCTCAGAGACAATATTCAGATAGCGAACTGGCTCAAATAGGGATTAAGCTGATAGACGATAATGATTCTTAACACTCCCACCCCCGGCTAAAGCCGGAGGGATTAAAGTGAAAGAAGGAAAAATTTTTTAATATAACGTTATTGATATAAAAGACGTTATTGTGGTAATATGTATGTGTCTATAAAGTCAGACAGAGTGCCACCTTCAAGAGGATACCACTTACCGGAACGTGCCGTAAAGCCCCTGCTCCTGCTGCGGCGCACAGTGGTCAGGCACGAAAGACCTATCCGTGCGCGGCTGGGCTTGCCCGGAGTGCGGCGCACAGCACGATAGGGATATAAACGCCGCGAAGAACATTTTGCATGAGGGCTTGCGCCTGCTGGCGTAGCTAATACATACGGTAGGGCGGGACACGCCCGAACCTATACGCTCGGGGACACCGTGTAAGACCTCGCAGATGCAGGCGGTGATGGTTGAACCGAGAATCCCCCGGCTTTAGCCGTGGGGAGTGTCAAGGGAGTGGTAGTTCATAAGGATTGTGGAACGGAAACCCATTACCTTTAAGTGATGGGTAGTTGACGAAAATAGAGGAGTATACAAAGCGGCAGCTCAATGATTAAAGCCGTAAAAAAACAGAGCTGTTTGATTGCATAGTACAAAAGGAGGAAGGGGTAGTTTCTCTCACCAATATGGAGGTTGAGGATATCCATGCCTGAACAGTAATGAAGTATTTGATATATTGGACAAAGAAAAATAAGCTCTTTTTGTCTTTGCTTGCGGAGATAATGGTGCTTATCATAGTCATAGCTGCGGCTTTTCAGTCGCGGGAAAGAGATAATATAGTGGAGGCATCGAGCAACAAGAATGGTTCAGATTCTTCCTCCTTTGCTCCGATTTTCGTTTCAGATACCAATGCGAACATTGTGAGGTCGTTCGATTCATCAGAGATGAACAACACCTACACCATAGTAGACCTTACCTGTGATGTACTTAACTCGAATCCCAAAGCAGTAAAGACCAATGATTCGTTTATATTTGCGCCTGTCGATATTATTAAAAACTCTGGCATATACTTCTACCCTCTCTCTCTCGACAGTAATGTAGTGGTGCAGGATTCGGAAGTCGGATTTTTTATGGCCATAAAAGAAGCGGAAATGATGACAGGAATAATAAAAATGAACGGTGAAGAGAGAAATGCAGTAAAGTATAAAATCAAGGGAGACGTGCTCGATGGGGTAGGAGAAAACCCGGAAAAAGGATACTCCGAGGAAAGCTCGTCATATCCATCTGACGATAGTCCTACAACTGACAAGGTGGGAATACGGTTAGTCATATGCGGTGACGAAAAGGCGGCTGTCGCCCTTATAGAGCAGATAAGTCTTGTGATAGAAGTGGAAGCATACGGGATAACGGATGACAGCACGAAGTATATAGTGGCGAATAGAGGAAAAATAAACCCCTTATCCTGACGATAAGGGGTTTATCATATTGAGCGCCTAAGTCATGCGATATATTCCGTGGGTATTAAAAACGAGAAGTACTTTACCTATAATTGTGCTTACCGGCACATAAGGGTTCTTCCATACTCTTGCATCCGAAGAATGTTCCCTATTATCTCCCATGCATAAGACACATCCTTTAGGGACATAGAATACGCTGCCGTTTTCATACGGCTCGGTGAAGCCATATGCGTATTCTTCGGTAAGAGGTTCGCCATTGAGATAGACTTTTCCGCTTTTTATTTCTATGGTATCTCCCTCTATCCCGATAACCCTCTTGCAAAAATATTTATCCGGTTCATCCGGGGCAATGAAGGATATAACATCACCTCTCTTTGGATAATAAGCTATGCGGCTGCCAATGAAATATGAGCCGGCCTCGATGGATGGGTACATACTTTCCGACGGAATCTCACCATATGAAAAAACAAGGCTTATGACCAGGGCAAGCAAAGCCGCAAGCGCCATGCTTATCACTGTGGATATGGCGAAAGACCGTATTTCTTTCTTTCCTGCAGCAACAGCCTGTGCGCCGGTATCAGTAGTAGGTTCATCAGCGACGGAGGGTACACATTCAACATCTATCCGTCTTATATCATTCTTAATCAATCTTTGCCCTCCTCTCCCTTCTTTAGGCTGCATATATTGTACCATATATTAAAGTATGATACAATATATAAAAGTGGTAGTAAATGTAAAAACAAAGCATCTTAGTGGTATAAAACAACAATATAGAAAAGGAGATAATGTTTATGGAAGGATTGAAATATGAGCAGATAACGAAGGAAATGCTTTACTCTATTAACGAAATCAAAGAAATATTCAGGGTTGGTGCTGTATTCACCACAATCAAAAAAACTCCTCTGAAGGGAACGGAGAATATATTCTTAAAAGATGTGTCCGTACTGTTCCCCTTCCCTTTAAAGCAGAAGATAGGGACAGTAATATACGGGCTGCTGCTCCCGGTGAAGGAAGGAATAGTATCAGCTCCTATCTTCATCGGAAAAGGATTGGTTCCTTATGTGTCCGCAAATGAGATAAACCTTTGCAGCGACCTTCAGTTAAGACAGATGAGAGAGCACTTTATGCGTAGATGCGGCGAATTCGGGCAGATGATAGATGATTGGAAGGTTATATTAAATGGGGATAGAAATATATCCCGTAATATGATGGGTAGGCTGTGTGCCAGAGGGAATAAGATTTGTGTTACTGCATCCGGCAACAGGTATTGTATAGGGACCGTGGATGCACATGGAAATAAGCGATGCAGACTGTCTGCGGAGACTTGGGCCAATGAAGATGACGCTGCGGCTGCCTGCATATCCGGGAAATTCGAAATAAGGGATTCCGGCGAAACCGAGTTCTGTAACGATGGGAAGGGTTGTATATAAGCTGAAAGAGCAAAAGAGATTGTAAAAATAACCTGAATAAAAGCCCAAAAGCGGGAGTTTGATGGGGGGTGCTCTTGCTTTTAAGGGATGAAGATTGTATAATTAAAAATAACGTATTTGATATAAAAGACGTTATATAATATAATTGTTATGACAGAAGGAGTAAGAGACACATGCATTCTCCAAGGAATAGCGTATATAAAATATGTTGCTTGGTGATTTCTCTGTTTTTTGTTGTTTCACTATCCGGCTGTAAAAAAAAGCCGGAGACTCAGCTTGGAGCAGTGGCTACTCCCATTCCGGACTCCATGCTGGCTGCAGTATCTACCCCTCCCCCCTACTCTATCAATGAGGCGAAGGGTGTATATGGTGGATTTACGACAGAAAAATACAGGTTTACATTTCTCGGCTTCAGTGATTACCTGCCGGTGCCGCAGGAGGCGGAGTACGTTAAGAGCGGAGAAAAACCGGTGGTGTTCGGATACTCCATAGAGCCGCTTACCGATGGATATATCGAGTTCTCTACAGATTCCATTCGTGCCGTTGACATGAATACCATGACGCCATATCGTCCAAAATGGAAAAAAGATAATGAAATAGAACAGTGGGTAAAAGAAAAGACCAATTCTGTTATGTGCGGCAGGTTGGTTTATATACTTCCGGATACTGTGGAAATAAGCGATGTGATGGCGGTTATTGAGGATGGAGACAACGTTTACAAATTCAGCTCGAACGTGCCTGACGAGGAGATAAGCGGCGCCACCATAGATTACACTAATATGTGCGAGCTGTGTTCCAAGCAGGAATATGATTTTGAGACGTTAGTCATAGATACATGTGAAATATGCGGGAAGAAGTTCACCAGCGGGCATGAGCCACGGCAAAGGATATGTTTTTCTTGCTCGGTATTGAATGGTTATTGTACTCAATGCACGAGATTTATATCGAAGAACGCAACGATTATCAAAGAAAAATAATAAGGAGGTAGTGGTGTGGAATACGTTGAAGTAAATGTATCTGCAATCAAATATTGCTCTTATTGCGGCACACGGCTTCGAGCCAAGGCTGCATTCTGCACGAAGTGCGGAACGAAGTGCGATAATGAAGAAGAATTGGATGCCATGCCTTTGGATGAAGCAAGCAAAGACAAAGAAGACACTGTAGAGAAGAAAAAAGGAAATAGAGACGAGGAGTTTGTAGAGGAGGCTAATATCGAGACCGTCGAGGATTATAGTGAGGCTCCGAAAGAAAGTGTCTGTGAAATTATAGTCCCGGAGTTTGATGAAGATGGAAATAGGCTGAACTCCAAGCAGAGGCGAGCCATTCGACGCAAAATGGAAAGGCAGCGCAGAAGTCAAGAGACAAGCGAATTCGATGCGGCATACGAGGTTCGTTTCTCGGGAAAAGCCATGCAGGAGCCGCCTTTAGCAGAGAAGAAAGAAGTCCTCGATGCAGATGATGCTGTCAGTCTTAATTCGGAGGATAAAGACGAGTCTTCGGAGCAGAAACCGATAGTAATAGAGGACAATATAACAGAAGAGCCTCTCCCCTACGCTGAAAAAGTGATACGGTCATTAAAGCAAAACGGCGCTATGCCAAATATGCACGGGCAGTTCTTTTTTGCTCCCGTTGTGATAAACAACAATCCTGCTCTTATTGGGCTTATACGACGCAGCAAAGTAATAACCTCTTCTCCTCAAGATACGGAGCTTCTGCGAGTCATAAAGGAGACCCCGATAGAGCTGCTGCTCGGTCCCAGCACCGATGACCGGGAGAGTGCTAAGTTCCCTGTTGGCAGCATAAGCGAAACGGCAGTCCCCGATACTG
>CATXZX010000108.1 GCA_958404085.1 uncultured Prevotellaceae bacterium
TCCTTTAAAAAATAGATTTATGCCTCCATCCGCTCAACCCTCCGGCCGCCTGGCCTCGCTCGACATCCTCCGCGGTTTCGACCTCTTCATGCTGGTGTTCTTCCAGCCCGTATTCATGGCCTTTGCCGGCTGCTCCGACGCTGCCTGGACAGCCCTCATCGTCAGACAGTTCACCCACGTGCAGTGGGAGGGATTCCATGCGTGGGACCTCGTCATGCCGCTGTTTCTCTTCATGGCCGGTGTCTCGCTGCCCTTTGCGCTGAGCAAATACACGGAAAAGGGCGAAGACCGCAAACCGCTCTACCGGCGTATCGCACGGCGCGTCGTCCTGCTCTGGGTACTGGGAGGCATTGTGCAGGGCAACTTCCTGGGATTCGACCCCGACCGCATCTACCTGTACTCCAACACACTGCAGGCCATTGCCGCAGGCTACCTGATAGCCGCACTCGTACAGCTGAACCTGAACGACCGCGGCCTGCTGTGGGCTACAGCCGCGCTATTCGTTGCCTACTGGCTGCCCATGACGCTGAACGGCGACTGGACACCCGACGGCAACCTGGCCGAAGCCATCGACCGGGCCGTGCTGGGACGCTTCCGCGACGGAGCTTCGCCCAACGGCGACGGTACATGGACACCGGCCCCGTGGTATCATTACACCTGGATATGGAGTTCGCTGAACTTCGGCGTAACGGTACTGCTGGGTGTCATGGCCGGAAAGATTATGCGGCGCTTCAACGCCGAACGGCGCAGGGCTGTCATCGGTCTGGCAACAGGGGGCGCGGCACTGACAGTCGCCGGATTGTTGCTCAGCCTCCAGATGCCCATCATCAAGACCATCTGGAGTTCGAGCATGACGCTGTTTTCGGGCGGGCTGTGCTTTCTGCTCATGGCCCTGTTCTATTACATTATAGATTATCGCGGGTGCGCGCGCGGACTCGGCTGGCTCCGCATCTACGGCATGAACTCCATTGCAGCCTACGTACTGGGCGAGGCGATAAACTTCCGGAGTATCGCCCGCTCGCTCTGCTACGGAATGGAACCGTGGTTCGGCGACTGTTACGGAGCGTGGCTGACTTTTGTCAACTTCCTGATTGTATTTTTCATCCTGCGGTGCATGTATCGCTGCGGCGTATTCCTAAAAGTATAAAAACACATGAAGTCCGGCACACCGATATGCCGGACTTCACGCATAAAAAAGGATACACATCAACACGGAATGCCTAACAGACCGTAAAGTTCCTCCATTCCGGCCGAAGCGCCCTTGCGTATCACCGTGACGGGACGCCGGGAAGAGAAACGGACTTCGGCCGGGTCGATCAGATAGACCGGAACGCCGGCCGGCACATAGCGGACCAATCCGGCCGCCGGGTAAACCTGGAGCGAAGAACCGATAATGACAAACACATCGGCCTGCGAGGCTGCGGCGGCCGCCTCGTCCATGCGCGGAACGGCCTCGCCGAACCATACAATATAGGGGCGGAGCAACGAACCGTCGGCGGCCAACGTGCCGTGAGCCACATCGGGCGCATCCGCCGGAAGGGTTCGTATACAACGGGGGTCCTCAGGATTGCGACTCGATGTCACCTTCATCAGTTCGCCGTGCAGATGGATGACATGCGTGCTTCCGGCCCGTTCGTGCAGGTCCTCGACATTCTGGGTGACGACTGTCACATCGTAAAAACGCTCCAGACCGGCCAACAGTTCATGCCCCCGATTGGGACGGGCCGAGACCAGCTGACGCCGGAGACCGTTATAAAAATCCGTCACAAGGCTGGGATCGGCCAACCACCCTTCGGGCGTGGCAACCTGCTCCACGGGATAGCGCTCCCACAGCCCTCCGGCATCGCGGAAAGTACTGAATCCGCTCTCGGCGCTCATACCGGCGCCGGTCAGAACTACCATCTTTTTCATCTCTTTCAGCATTAGTTTCACACAAAAATAATAAAAAACACAGGAAAATGCTTTGTATGTATCGAAAAGTTGGTATATTTGCACGAGATTTATTCTACTTGAACAAAAAACATGGATAAAGAAAGCTACGCATTGGGTATGGGCATTGCCCACCAGCTCAAAAGTATGGGTGGAAACGAACTGAACATCGACGACTTCTCGCAAGCCGTACGTGATGTGCTGAGCGGTAAACCGACGGCCCTCACCGATGCAGAAGCGCAACGCCTCGTAACTGAATTTATCCGTCGCCAGGAAGAAAAACAGCAGGCCGAACAGGCTGAAAAAGGGAAGACCGCACGCGCCGAAGGCGAGGCTTTTCTGGCTGAGAATGCAAAGAAGGAAGGCGTCGTGAGCCTGCCGAGCGGTCTGCAGTACCAGATCATCAAAGAAGGTACGGGACGGAAACCGAAGGCCACGGACAAGGTGAAGTGCCACTACGAGGGCACACTCATCGACGGAACGTTGTTCGACAGCAGCATCCGCCGCGGCGAACCGGCCGTATTCCCGCTCAACGGTGTCATAGCCGGCTGGACCGAAGGGGTACAGCTGATGAGCGAGGGAGCTAAGTACCGCTTCTTCATTCCCTTCAACTTGGCTTACGGCTCTACGGGTGCCGGAGCATCCATTCCGCCCTACGCCGCACTGGTATTCGACGTGGAACTCATCGAGGTCCTCTGAGAAAAAGGTTCGCGCGTACATTAGAATAATAACTCATAACATAAGGAAGACAAAGAAGATGAAAAAACTTATTGCACTTTCGGCCTTTGCCGCCGCACTTTTCTCATCGTGCGGAAACGGGACGCCGACATCAAACCTGAAAACGGACCTCGATACACTGAGCTACGAATGGGGATTGGCACAGTCCACTGATGTTAAACTTTACTTGGCTAACCGCGTCGGCATCGACACCACATATATGAATGAGGTGATCAAAGGTATTACGGAAGGAGCACGCGCAGGAGAAGACAAGAAGAAAGCCGCTTACTTTGCCGGCGTCCAGATCGGACAACAGCTCGGTACGCAGATGATGCGCGGTATCAACTACGAACTCTTCGGCGAAGATAGTACACAGACCATCAGTCTGCGCCATTTGCTGGCCGGATTCATTGCCGGCACACGCGGCGAAGGTATGCTCATGGACCCGAGAGAGGCTGAAGCCGACGCACGTCAGCGCATGGAGAGCGTAAGAGAAACATATTTGGCTAAGAGCCATGGCGAAAATAAAGCCAAAGGCGAAGCATTCTTGGCCGAAAACGCTAAAAAGGAAGGCGTAAAAGTTCTTCAGAGCGGCGTACAATACAAAGTTATCAAGGAAGGCAACGGCGAAATACCGGCAGACACGAGCCGCGTGCTGTGCAGCTACGAAGGACGTCTTATCGACGGAACCGTATTCGACAGCTCGTACAAAAACAATAACAACAAGCCTATCGAATTCCGGGCCAACCAGACAATTCCCGGATGGACAGAAGCTGTAACACACATGCCTGTCGGTTCGACATGGGAAGTTTACATTCCCTACAACCAGGCTTACGGTACACGCGAGATCGGCCCGATTAAACCTTTCTCCGTACTGATTTTCAAATTGGAACTCGTAGGCGCTAACGGCAAATGGTAATGAAAATCCGTTACATCGTTCTGGCAGCCCTGACATTGGCCTTCGTAACCAATACCTCGGCCAAAAGCAGAAAAAAGAAAAAGGCGGAAACGACCGAGGTCGTTCGGTTCGATACGGTGACGGTAGATAAATTCAGTTACGCCATGGGTATCGCCCAAAGCGGAGGCCTGAAAAATTACGTAGCGCAGCGCATGGGCGTAGATACGGCCTTCTTCGACCATTTTCTACGCGGTCTGAGCGAATCGATACGCGTCCCGGACGATAAAAAGATGCAGGCTTACGCCGCTGGAATACAGATTGGAAAACAGGTAATGGAGCAGATCCTCCCCGGAGTGAACCGCCAGATTACCGACCGCGAAGGAGTTTCATTCCTCGACGAGGAACAATTTAAAACCGGATTCCTTGCCGGACTCGGAATCGGAACGCCGACGATGAGTACAGACTCCGCCATGAACGTCGCACAGCGTCAGATGAACTATTATCAGGCTCAGTTGACTGAAAAGAAGTTCGGGCAGAACCGGGAGGAAGGCGAAAAGTTCCTCAAGGAGAACGCTAAAAAGGACAGCGTCAAGACGCTGAAGACCGGACTACAATACAAAGTGCTGAAAAAAGGCACTGGCTCCGTACCGACTGAGGCCTCTACTGTAAAAGTAAACTACGAAGGAAAACTCATCGACGGAACAATTTTCGACAGCTCTTACCAGCGTGGAGAGCCCGCAACGTTCGGTTGCACGCAGGTCATCAAAGGATGGACCGAAGCCCTGACTAACATGCCCGTCGGCTCTGTATGGGAAATTTACATCCCACAGGAAAAAGCATACGGCGCACGTCAAGCCGGGAAAATCCCCCCCTTCTCGACACTTATCTTCAAGGTAGAACTCTTGGGTATCGAGTAAGGACTTAATCACGGTTATGTTTTCATAACAATCAATAGATTTTATTAGACGGTGCGGGTTGGCCGGGAGGCCGGCCCGCATTTTTTTGAAAACGAATGTGCAAATGGGAAGAAACGAGTCCCAGCGGCATAAAACGCATAAGGACACGTCGCAAACACAGGACCTGAAATTTTGCACATTCTACGTTTTTACCTATTTTTGTACCATTCAATAACTCACAACTGAATATGAAGCATTTCCGCGTATACCTCATTTTTCTACTGGCGACCCTCAGCCTGCCCGCATGGAGCCAATTTCAAAATCCCGTTACCTTCTCCGTCAGCCAAAAACGCATTTCGGCATCCGAAATAGACATTATTTTTTCGGGAAGCGCCGAACGAGGCTGGCACATCTACTCAACCAATATTCCGGACGGAGGACCGACAAAGGCTTCCTTCACCGTGGAAGAAGCCCAAGGAGCTGAACCAGTTGGAAAATTAAAGCCCGTTGGTAACGAAAAAGAGGCCTTCGACCCCATTTTCGACATGAAAGTCCGTTTTTTCGAGGGTGAAGTACAATTTATACAGCGTATCCGTCTGACTGCGCCCACCTATAAACTGAAAGGCTACCTTGAATTCGGAGCCTGCAACGACGAAAACTGTCTTCCGCCTACCTCCGTCGACGTAAAAGTCAGCGGCTCAGACGGACCCAAAGAAGACAAAGCGCAACCGGCACCGACGGTTGCCGAAAAAAAAGAACCGGAAAAAACCGTTCCGGCACAGGAAACACCGTTTAGCCCCCTAATAAAACAAAATGACCCCAAAGCCGATGCCGTAACCGGTGCCACCGTACAGAACAACGCCGCAACCGCCGCAACGGATACTGCGGCCGCAGCCACTGCCGCAGTACCGGCCGACAATGACGGGCAGTCCTCCTGGTGGACACCTGTTACGGAAGAACTGAAAACCTTCGGCGGACTGGCCAAAGACGCCGACCTCGGTTTCTGGATGATCTTCCTGCTCGGTTTCGCCGGCGGCCTGCTGGCCCTTTTCACCCCCTGCGTCTGGCCCATCATCCCCATGACGGTCAGTTTCTTCCTTAAACGCACAAAAGACCGCCGCAAAGGTATCCGCGATGCCGTCACCTACGGAATAGCCATTATCGTCATCTACGTCAGCCTGGGCCTCATCATCACCAGCCTCTTCGGTGCCAGTGCCCTCAACGACCTATCCACCAACGCCGTATTCAACATCTTCTTCTTCCTGCTGCTGCTCACCTTCGCAGCCAGTTTCCTCGGCGGATTCGAAATCACGCTGCCCGCTTCGTGGAGCGCCGCAGTAGACAACAAGGCCGAGTCCACAACTGGCCTGCTGAGCATCTTCCTGATGGCCTTCACCCTCTCATTAGTCTCTTTCTCCTGCACAGGCCCCATCATCGGCCTCCTGCTCGTACAGGTATCTACCACCGGCAGCATCCTGGCCCCCACCATTGGCATGCTGGGCTTCGCCCTTGCGCTTGCCCTGCCCTTCACGCTCTTCGCCCTGTTCCCCACGTGGCTCAACAGCGCCCCTAAAGGCGGAAGCTGGATGAACTGCATCAAAGTGACCCTCGGATTCCTCGAACTGGCCTTTGCACTGAAATTCTTCTCCGTGGCCGATCTGGCCTACGGCTGGCACCTGCTCGACCGCGAAACCTTCCTCTCCCTTTGGATCGTCATCTTCGCCCTCCTCGGCATGTACCTGCTCGGCCGCCTGAAGTTCCCGCACGATGACGACGACACCCGTACCACCGTTCCCCGCTTCTTCCTGGGCCTCTGCTCCCTCTCCTTTGCCGTCTACATGGTGCCCGGTTTGTGGGGCGCTCCGCTCAAGGCCGTCAGTGCCTTCGCCCCGCCCATGCACACCCAGGACTTCAATCTGAACACCAACGAAGTAAAGCCCCAGTTCCTCGACTTCGAGGAAGGCATGAGCCATGCCGCCGCACAAGGCAAGCCGGTATTCATAGACTTTACAGGACACGGATGCGTCAACTGCCGCAAAATGGAACAGGCCGTATGGACCGACCCGACGGTAGCCGGACTCCTGAGCAAAGACTACGTACTTATT
>CATXZX010000109.1 GCA_958404085.1 uncultured Prevotellaceae bacterium
CGGAGATGAAACGCATGGCCAACATGGCCGAGGCCTACAACGTCCTGCTGGCTCCCCACAACCCCAACGGTCCGCTCTCGACACTGGCTTCGGCCCACGTCTGCGCCGCTACGCCGAATTTCTTCCGTCAGGAGTTCATGTTCAACGATGTGCCCTGGCGCGATACGGTCATCGACCATCCGATAGCCGAGATGGTGAGCGGCGGCCACTTGCACCTCTCCGACCGTCCGGGTCTGGGCGTAGACCTCGTCGAGGAGGAAATGGAGAAGCATCCGGGCATCACCGAGAACGCACCCGAAAACTTCTACATCTAATAACAGGCATACCGTATGGCATTCAATATAGACTACACCGGAAAAACAGTTCTCGTGACCGGAGCCTCTTCGGGCATCGGTCTGGGAACTGCCCGGCAGTTTGCAAGGGCCGGGGCCAATGTGGTGGGCTGTTCGCGTAAACCGGACGGCGACTCCCATGCCGAGGCCTTCCGCAAGGCCGTGGAGAACGAAGGCGCGAAAGCTCTTTACGTACAGGCCGATGTGACGAAGGAGGCCGACCTGCGTAACCTGGTCGCGAAGGCTGTCGAGGTTTTCGGCGGTATCGATATACTGGTGTCGAACGCCGGTGTCAACGTGTTCGGCGGCGTCGACTGCGATGCCGACATGTGGGCATACAACATCGAGCTGAACCTGGCATCGCACTGGCGGCTGGCCAAACTGTGCAAGCCGTATCTGGAGAAGAGCGGAGAGGGCGTGATCCTGATTATGACCTCGAACCACGCGTACAGCAGCATTCCCGGCTGTTTTCCGTACAACGTGACGAAGACCGCCCTCACCGGACTGGTACGCAGCATGGCCATGGAGTGGACACCCGCTATCCGTACGGTGGGTATCGCTCCGGGCTTCATCGACACGGCCGGCAACGACAGCTGGTTCCAGAGCTTTCCCGACCCGGCGGCCGAACGCCAGCGTACCATCGACCTGCATCCCGTGAAATGTCTCGGAACCCCCGAGCAGGTAGGGTCGCTGTGTGTGTACCTGGCTTCGCGCGATGCCGGATTCATCTGCGGAACGACGATTCTGATGGACGGCGGCCGTTCCACACTCATGCAAGACTCCTGAAAGCTATGGATAGACAAGGTATTGAAATGAAGGCGAGGCTGCTCTATGCCTGCACCGACACGACGGGCGAGGGCGCGCTGTGGATGCCCGAATCGCAGACCCTGCTGTGGGTGGATATAGAGAACGGTATTCTCCACGCCTACGACGAACGGACGGGCGAGGTGACGGACCGGACCTTTCCCGACATGATAACGTCGCTCATCCCCGTAGAGGGCGATGCGGACAGTGTGGTGGTGGCACTCAAGAACCGCCTCGTGCGTTACAGCCTGTCGGACCGGACATTCCGTACGGTCGCTGAGTTGCCTGGCCTGACGCCCGGCCTGCGTACCAACGACTGCAAGGCCGGTCCCGACGGACGGATTTGGGCGGGCATCATGAGCCTGACCGACCACAACGCTACGGGAAGCCTGTGGCGTATGGGACGCGGCGAAGCCCCTGTCTGCGTACGCGAAAAACAGCACATACCCAACGGCATCGTGTGGAATGCCCGTCACGACCGCATGTATTATGCCGATTCGGGACGGCACTGCATCGAGGAATATGCCTACGACGGTGCTACGGGTGACATCAGCCTGTTGCGTACGCTCGTACAGGTACCCTCGTCGCTGGGGGTGCCCGACGGCATGACCATAGATGCCGACGACCGCCTGTGGGTGGCCCACTGGGGCGGAGGCTGTGTCTGCATCTGGGATACGGATACGGGCGAAATGGCCGGACGCATTGCCGTGGATGTGCCGAACGTGGCTTCGTGTACGTTCGGAGGGGCCGACGGGCATCGCCTGTTCATCACGACGGCAAGGGCCGGACTGTCGGAACGAGAACTGGCCGCCGCTCCCGCCAGCGGAAGCCTGTTTGTCGTAGACCTGCCGGCCGACGTGCGTCCTGCCGCACCCTTTGCCTGCCGCCTGGAGGCGGAATCGTAGGAGAAATCTGTTTTTTCTTTTTTATACTGAGCTGTCGCAGAAATTGCCGGACATACCTCTCCCTCCTTTGGGTGTCCGCGGTTTCTGCGGCTGTGTTTTTCAGGTCGGTCGTGCGCAGGGGCCGTGTCGGGTTCCGTCGAAGGGACAGAAACGACCCTCTTTTTTTGCTTCGTGGTACGGAGGAATGCGTTTTGTCGGAAAAAATAGCTACCTTTGCGTGCAACTTCTTAAAACATACGATTATGGAACAAAAATTGTTCATCTACAATACGCGTTCGCGCAAGAAGGAGGAGTTCGTTCCTCTCAATCCCGGCCATGTCGGCATGTATGTTTGCGGTCCGACGGTGTATGGCGACGCCCATTTGGGACATGCCCGTCCGGCCATTACGTTCGACTTGGTGTTCAGGTACTTGCGTCATTTGGGTTACAAGGTTCGCTATGTGCGCAACATCACCGATGTGGGCCACCTGGAACACGATGCCGACGAAGGAGAGGACAAGATAGCCAAGAAGGCGCGCCTCGAACAGCTGGAACCGATGGAGGTGGCGCAGTACTACACCAACCGTTTCCATAAGGCCATGGAGATGTTGGGTGTGTTGCCGCCCAGCATCGAACCGCACGCTACGGGACACATTATCGAACAGATAACGCTTGTGAAGGAAATACTGGATAAGGGTTTCGCCTACGAGAGCAACGGGAGCGTGTACTTCGACGTGGAACGTTATAATAAGGTACACCGGTACGGCATACTGTCGGGTCGCAACCTGGAAGATGTCATCAACAACTCGCGCACGCTCGACGGAGTGGGCGAGAAGCGCAACCAGGTGGATTTTGCGCTCTGGAAGCGTGCCCAGCCCGAACACATCATGCGTTGGCCCAGTCCCTGGGGCGACGGTTTCCCGGGATGGCACTGCGAGTGTACGGCCATGGGCCGCAAGTATTTGGGCGAACATTTCGATATACACGGCGGCGGCATGGACCTCGTGTTTCCCCATCATGAGTGCGAGATAGCTCAGGCTGTGGCCAGCCAGGGCGACGAGATGGTGCGCTACTGGATGCACAACAACATGATAACCATCAACGGACAGAAAATGGGCAAGAGCCTGGGTAACTTCATTACGCTCGACCAGTTCTTTACGGGCAATCATCCGAGCCTGACGGAGGCCTATTCGCCCATGACGATCCGCTTCTTCATCCTGCAGGCCCATTACCGTTCGACGGTGGACTTCAGCAACGAGGCGCTCCAGGCCAGTCGTAAAGGACTGGACCGCCTGCTCGAAGGAATGCGCCAGTTGGACCGCATCGTGCCGCAGGCCGGTGGCAGTGTGACGGCGGAGTTTGCCGAGAACCTGCGCAAACGTTGCTACGAGGCCATGAACGACGATCTCAATTCGCCCATCGTTATCAGCCATTTGTTTGACGCCTGCCGTACCATCAACCAGATTGTGGACAAGAAGGAGACTATCAGTCCCGATGCGTTGGAGGCCCTGAAAGAGGTGTTCCACCTGTTTGTCTGCGACTTGCTCGGATTGCGCGAGGAAACGGCCGATGCTTCGTCGGAACGCGAGGAGGCCTTCGGTAAGGTGGTGGACATGGTGCTCGAACAGCGTCGCAAGGCGAAGGAGGCCAAAGACTGGGCTACCAGCGACCATATACGCGACACGATGGCGGCACTCGGTTTCGAAGTGAAAGATACGAAGGACGGGGTAACCTGGCGCCTGAACAAATAGCGCGCTGTGCGAAAAACGGAATAAAGCGAAGGGCTTTTTCTGCCACATCCGGCGGAGAGAGCCCTTCGGCAGAAATAGAAACGGAAGAATGCTTTGGTTGTTTGTGATGATGGTTGCCGGTCTGCTGGCCGGCCGGTGTTTCCGCGGAAAGGTAGGCGAGGTAGTGACGGGCCGTGTCGTGACGGTCTGTGTGTGGCTGTTGCTCTTTCTGCTGGGATTCGGCGTGGGCGGCAACGCTTACACGATGCACCGCCTGGGAACGCTGGGTGTTGAGTCCCTGGTACTTACACTGGGCGGCGTGTTGGGAAGTGTGTCGGCGGCATGTCTCTTTGAACGTTTGTTGCGCCGCAGGCGGAAAGGAGGCCGGGCGTGAAAGGAAGTCTTGTAATCCTGTCGTTTTTTGTGCTGGGTGTCGTGGCGGGACGAACGGACATTCTTCCGATGTGGATGGGCGAAGGGATATGGAGTCGCCTGATACTCGGTTTGCTTCTGTTCAGTGTCGCTTTTTCATTGGGCGTCAATCCTACGGTTGCAAGACGGATTCGTGACATAGACCGTCGTCTGCTGTTTTTGCCGCTGGCTACGATGGGCGGTACGCTGGGAGGCAGTGCGTTGGCCTCGGTGTTGTTGCCGGACCGCTCGATAGCCGATTGCTTGGCTGTCGGTTCGGGCTTCGGTTACTATTCGCTCTCAAGCGTGCTTATAACGGAATACCGTGGGGCGGAACTGGGTGCCGTGGCCTTGTTGGCCAACGTGTGGCGCGAGATGGCAACTCTGGTGCTTGCACCGGTGCTGGTCCGCTGGTTCGGGCGGTTTGCACCGATGTCGGCGGGCGGGGCGACGACGATGGACACGACGCTGCCTGTTTCGGTGCGGTATGCGGGCGTAGAATATGTTCCGCTTTCCGTTTATCATGGTTTTGTGATGGATACGAGCGTCTTTTTCCTTGTGTCTTTTTTCTGTCACCTCTGATTGTGGGGTTGCGCAAGCCCGTATCTTTCGTCCGGGTCACGTGCGTGGGCGCTTGTTTTACTTATATAATAAGGTGGAGTCCGTACGGGAATATTTTGTGTAGTATTTGTTTGAAATGTTTTAGTATTATTTGCTGTTTATATCCCCTAATTTCTCAGAAGAAAGCATGAAAAAGTAGTTATTATTTGTTTGGGTACGCGAAATGTACTATCTTTGCAGCGTTTTAGGCTTAAAAAATAATTGTAAAAAGTATATAGTTCATAGGTTGCACCATTATACATCTGTCCTGAAGGGGATGGTATGATAGGAGAACAAAAGGATTAGTAATCAATAAATATATGTGTAATTAATTCTAAGGTAATGAAAGGGAAAACTAAAAGTTTCTTACTCATTTTGGCCCTTTTTTCGGTCAGTTTGGGTACGTTTGTCTCTTGTAACGACTACGACAGCGATGTTACGGCCGATATCAAAGGGCAAGTTGGTGATCTGAATGGCGTGGTTACAGGCCAGATTGACGATCTCAAGGGAATCCACAAGTACTTGACGCGCTTGTCTGATTCTTTATACAATTATGCAGGCCGTTATGAGGCTGATTCGGCCGCTGTACACGCTGCAATCCGAGATTTGAAGCGCGATGCTTTCGTGGCAGACTCTATCGCAAAAAAGGCAGAAGCCGACAGCAAGGAGTTGAAGGACTCTGTTGATACGCGCAACAGCCGTTACATGAGCATGTTCAGTAATATGAACAGCGAGATTTCTACCATCAACGGTAAGATCGGCGCATACAATACCAGCCTGAGCGGTATTCGCGATTCACTGGGTACGGCTCTGGGTAATTATGTAAACCTGAATACGCGTCTTGACAGCTGCATCCAGATGTGGCCGCAGGACCTTGCCGCAGTGATGGCTAAGGCTCAGCAGGCACTGACGCTGGCACAGTTGGACAGCACGAAGATTGTAAACATGGAGACCAGTGTAAATCATGCGCTCGATTCTGCACGTTTGGCTATCAGCTTGGCAAATAGCAACCTCGAAGAGGCCAAGAGATATGCTGACAGGGCTGATTCTATCGCTTATGAGAACCTGAAGATGCATGTCGATACCACTGCAAGCAGCTTGAAACGTGCTTACGAGGCTGCCGATGCCGTATTGAAAGATTCTATCGAGGCATTGCAGAATAAAGTGGACGATATGATCTCTAAGTATGAGGTGCTGAACAATAAGGTGGCCAACCTTATCACGAACATTATCATACAGGGTACCGAGAACCCCATCTTCGGTTCCATCAACCTTCCGATGAATGTGAACTCGAACTTCCTCGCTGCCTATTACGGCGAGACGGGAAGCAACATCGTAATGTTCCCGACTAACGACCCCACAAACTATGTGAGAGCAGAAGAGGCCGAACACTTCAAACCGCAGATCGCCGAATCTCAGGTAGCCGGTGCTGGCGAACAGCTCGTAAGCGGCGCAGGTACGCTGTATCTGACCGTGAACCCGACGAATGTGAACTTCAACAACGTACGGGTATCGCTCGTGAACAGCCGCGATGAAAAAGGCGGTTATGCGGACTTGCTATTGAACCCGAGCGACAAGCTCCTTTCGTTCGGCGCAGGCCGTGGCCTTGCAAAGAACGGCTTCTATGAGGCAAAAGCTACCGTTAACGACGTAAATGCTGCCAAACCGAATGTGGATATGGGCAAGTTGAAAGGCGTCGTGAAAGATGTTCTGCACAAAGTTACTGACAGAAAAAGCTCGTTCAGCCTTGTAAACGCTGTCGCTAC
>CATXZX010000110.1 GCA_958404085.1 uncultured Prevotellaceae bacterium
GTATGTTGAGGCGCGCCGTGACCTGTTTGCGCTGTATGTCAGGGTAGAGTTGCATGTCGTCCACGTATACGGAGTCGAGGGCAATCAGCTTGATGTCACCAATGGCGCCGTTCCAGTTGATTTGCGTGAACTCGGTGTGCATGTGATTCCACTTGTGAGTGTCGTATTGGTAACGGTTGTCTATGAGCAAGTCGATGATGTTGGTTTGTCCCGCTTTCAGATAGTTTGTCAGATCGTGTACGTGGGGTACGGTCAGATAGTCCTGCCTGTTCACCTCCTTGCGTCCGCGGTAGATGGCTGTGAGCCAGTGGGCGCGTTCCAGGTACAAGTGGATGAGTTTACCCTTCCATTGGGTGGGAATCTGTACGTGTTTGCGGTACCAGGCCGGTGCCATGTACTCGTATTTGCGGGTGAGCCGGTCTACGTATTTGTAGGGGTTACGGTGACCGATGTCGTGTGCGTCCGTAATACCCGGCAGGGTAATGGTGGAATGCAGTTTATCGTCACCGCGTATTTCCACGCCGGCGCGACGGAAGTCCATTACGTCGGCTTCGAATTCCCAAGTTCCCGAAAGATCCATTTCCTGTTGGGCACTGGCTTCCGGAGTCCATAGTAGTAAGGTCAACAATGTAGCTATACAATATGTATGTTTCATAAGGGCAGGAATATTTAGAAAAAATCATCCAGTTATCTTACTTGTCGGCTCATTGAATTATTTTCCGCAACTTTAAAGTTGAAATCAAATAAATTAGGGCAACTATCCAACGGGTCAGACCGAAAAGAGCCGTAAAGTTAACTATAATCTCTGGAAATGCCAAAGAAATAGAGGCGAATGTATTCGTAATATATTCATAAACCGTTTAGACCGTTTTGCCGAACTTCTTTTATGAATGTTTGCGCGAAATAGAAAAATAGCGTATCTTTGCAACACATTTAGTAGCGCTTGTGGCGAAATTGGTAGACGCGCCAGACTTAGGATCTGGTGATTTCGGTCGTGTAGGTTCGAGTCCTATCAGGCGCACGAAGAGAGAGCCTTAACTGTTCCATGCAGTTAGGGCTTTTTTGCTTGTAATTTTTAAATCGAAAAGAGATTATGAAAGGAAGAATGGTTTTTACCGGAATGTTGGCGGGCGTTTCGTTGGCGGCTGTTTCCCAGGTTGTTCAGCGTCCCCGGAACATCGTTGTCATTGTGGCTGACGATCTCGGATACGGTGACTTGAGTTGTTACGGAACAACGTCGTTGAAAACACCTGGCATGGACCGCCTGGCTAATGAAGGACTTCGTTTTACGCAGGGTTATGCTACGGCAGCTACGTCTACGCCCAGCCGTTATTCGTTGCTGACCGGCTTGTATCCCTGGAGCAATCCGAATGCTAAAATACTGCCCGGCAATGCGGCACTGATTATCGATATGCAGCAAATAACGCTCCCCAAAATGCTGAAACAGGCCGGTTATGTGACCGGAACAGTGGGTAAATGGCACCTGGGACTCGGAAATGGCGACGTAGACTGGAACCGACGTGTATCACCGGGTGCTAAGGAGGTTGGATATGACTATTCGTTTATACAGGCGGCCACGAACGACAGAGTGCCGTGTATTTTCATAGAAAACGGTATGGGTGTCGGACTCGAAAAAAACGACCCGTTGCGTGTCAGTTATCGTGAGAATTTTCCCGGAGAGCCTACGGGAAAGGACAACCCCGAACTGCTTCGCATGCATCCCAGTGTCGGACATGCCGGATCCATCGTAAACGGTGTGCCACGCATCGGCTTTCAGACCGGAGGCCGTGCCGCGCAGTGGAAGGACGAAGAAATGGCCGAACTTTTCCTTGAAAAAGCAAAAAAGTTTGTGGCCGACCATGCGGACAAACCTTTCTTTCTTTATTACGGGCTGCATCAGCCCCACGTTCCGCGCGTGCCCAACGAACGCTTTGCCGGAAAATCGGGGATGGGACCGCGCGGCGATGTGATTCTTGAGGCCGACTGGTGCGTTTCGGAGTTTCTGAAGGAACTGGACCGGCGCGGACTAAGCGAAAATACCTTGGTTATCCTGACAAGCGACAACGGGCCTGTGTTGGACGACGGTTATAAAGATGAGGCCGTAGAGCTGGTGGGTAACCATAAACCAGCGGGGCCGTATCGCGGATGGAAGACCTCGTTGTACACCGGAGGTACGTGCGTTCCGTTTATGGTGCGATGGCCGAAGGTGGTGAAGCCGGGTGTTTCGGACGTCATGGTCTGCCAGATGGATTTGTTGGCTTCGTTGGCTGCGCTGACGGGAGGAACTTATGCCGACCGCACCGATAGTCAGAACACGCTCCCGGCCTTTTTGGGTATGGCCGGCGGAGGACGGACCGAACTGGTAACGGAAGGAATGTTCAACTATGCGTTCAGGCAGGGCGACTGGGTCATGATACCTCCTTATCCGGGACATAATTTGCAATATCAGCTCTTTAATGTGAAGGATGACCCCGGCCAAACCAAAAATCTGGCTTCCGAACAGCCGCAACGGCTGCGCCGGATGATGATGCGCTTCGAGCATCTGAAGCGCGAGACGCAGAAGCGGACGGATTATTGAGTTTTCTTTTTGACATAACGATGCGGAGACGGGTCTTATCTTTGTTCCTTTGTCTTGTGGAAGCTCTGTATGGATTGTCACAGTCCAGACAGATAGCGCAGACTACGGATGTCGGAACAAACGATACGGCCCTTGTTTCGTCCGGAACACAGTTGCTCCCCCTCGACCTGAACCGGGTGGAACACGGTGCGGAACTGATGGCTGTTCCGGCGTACATATTTCCGACTCACGCGTTTCTGAAAGGCCATAACGCAACGGGTAAACCGATTCGTTCCGCCTTCTCGGCCCATGTGCGGTATGCGTTCCGTTATCCCGGAAACACAGCCGTTGGAAAGTTTTACGGATGTCCGGCGCAGGGGGTGGGAGCCGGTTTGCTCCGTTTCGGCGAACGGCGGCAAGTAGGGTCGCCTTTTGTTTTCTACCTGTACCAGGAAGCACAGCTGGCACGTCTGAGTACGCGTCTGACGGCCCGTTACGAATGGAACTTAGGTATGTCGTTCGGCTGGCATCCCTATGATTCGGATGCCAATCCATACAATCGCACGATCGGGTCGCGTGTGAACGCCTCGCTAGGGGCTTCTTTGTATCTCGACTACGCACTGACGAAGCATATCGCGCTTCGTTCGGGCATTTTGCTGAACCATTATTCGAACGGAAATACCGCTATGCCGAACGCGGGCCTTAATACGATAGGCCTGCGGATGGGTGTTGTCTACCGGCAGTCATCCGGGATGGAGAAAGAGGCCGGCCCTTTCGCGGCCGGGGTCGTCTGTCCTTCTTTCCGGCCCTATGTAAACTACGATGTGACAGTGTTCGGCGCATGGCGCAGGAAAAATTTCTATCGAGGGGGCGAAGGTTTCGCCTCACCCTGTAGGTATGGTGTGTCGGGCATTCAGTTCGCTCCCATGTATAACGTATCCCGTCGCGTCCGCCTGGGACTTTCGTTGGACGGCGTGTACGATGTGAGTGCCAATCTCCGTACCGATTCCGATACGCCGGAACGTGGCAGCGTTTCGGACCGTTTTGCGCTGGGCCTTTCGGGCCGGGCCGAGTTTGTCATGCCTTTCTTTATCATCGGGGCCGGTTACGGCCGCCACGTCCTGTACGGCAGTTCGGATGTACGCGGCTGGTATCAGGTATTGACGCTCAAAGCGGCTGTCACGTACAACGCTTACCTTCATGTCGGCTATAACCTGAAGGACCTCAAGGAACCCAATTACCTGATGCTGGGTGTGGGATACCGCTTTAACAACCGTTCTCCGTTGCGCCTGTAACGGCTTTACGGCCGTCCGGTAGCCTGGCCGGAGGCGGACTACTGAAGTCTGTATTTGAGGAAAAAGGCTCGGGTAAAAAAGAGCATCAGCAACATGCCTGCTACCTGCGAGGCAGCCGTAAACCAAAAGGCTGTCGAGAAACCGACATACTCTATGATGATTCCGCCGAACAGAATGCCGAGTCCTATGCCGACGTCCCACGACGTAAGAATGGACGAATTGGCGGTGCCGCGCTGGTCGTTGCGTGCCAGCGAGATGAACATATTGAGAAAAGCCGGGTACATGCGCCCGTTTCCCAGACCTATCAGGACGGCTGCAGCGTAGTAGGCCCATACACCCGGAGAGAGGGCGAACAGAACGTATCCCAGCGAACTCAGTGCGGTTCCCTGGATGGCGTTCTCCGTCAGTTTGCCTTCGCGCAGCGAACGGGCACCGTAGAGCCGCGATGCCACGAGGCCGCCCGACAGCAGCGCGAAAAACGCACCCGTACCGTCAGTGATGCCGAGTTGGACCTTGCCGTACAGGGCTACGTAGTTGCTCATGACGCCCCAGCACAGTCCGAAGAGCATGATGTTGAGGGCCAGCAACCACGCGCGGGTCAGGAAAAAATGGTCGAGGCTCATGGGCGGACGCTCTACGCGCGGGCGTTTGCGTAGTTTGATGGATGCGGCGCAGGCAAAGCCCGCCAGGGCCACTGCCAGCGCTATCCAGAACAGGATGCCGAAGTTGTCCGTAGCACCGTAAATCCAGATTCCGGCCGACGGGGCGATGGCCATGGCCAGGTTGTTGCTGAGGCCGTAGAATCCGATGCCCTCGTTGCGGCGCGCCGAGGGCAGGACGTCGATGGCCACCGTGCTGTTGGCCACGGTGGTGGCGCCGAAGGGCAGGCCGTGGAGTGTACGTACAATGGCGAACATCAGGAGTGTGCCGGCGCCTATGTAACCTGCAAAGCAGATGAAGAAAGCGAAGAAACAAACCATCAGAACCTTGTGGCGGTCGAAGGAATCGACGATGAACCCGCTGAACGGACGGACCACCATGCCGGCTATGACGTAGCCAGAGAGTACGATACCGATGACATCCTTGTCGGCATGAAACTGTTCGGCCAGGTAGATGGGCAGCAGCGGCGTCAGCAGATAAAACGAGAAGAACATCATGAAGTTGGCGCACATGGCCTTGCAATACTCCGGATTCCAAAGGGCTTCTTTCTGCTTGTTTGTCATTTTTTTGTCGTGTTTTGGAGGGAAGGGGCTGGCTTCCCGGTTCTCCTTACAAGATGCAAAGTTACACTTTCGGAGATAGATGTCAAAATAAAGCGCTCCTTTCTCTGTGCCCTCCGGTCCGGTTTATGATAAAGAAAGCGGAACGACTGGAGGTGAATGTACAAAATGGGATTCCGTTTCGCTGTTATTCGAATTTCGGGCCGTCGGGAATTACTCTCCGGCGATTATTTCCCATGTCCCTCCCTTGTCGGGACCTATCCGTCTGATTATTCCCTGCGCTTTCAGCTTTGCCAGTTGTTTTTCCACTCCTTTGGCTGAGATACCGATGGATTCAGCGAGCGACTTTGCACTATGACGGGGATTCTCTTTGAGCAATGCCGTGATTCTGTCGGCCGTGTTGATTTTATCTTTATCGGCAGGTAATTCACCGGTTGACTTCTCGAATGCTGCGATGTCGTTTGCCAGATGACGTTCCATAGTCCCGGTCATGAATCTTCGGAAGATGTCGGGATTATCCGATTCCCTTGTGTCAACCAGTGCCTTGATGTATTCTTCTTTGTCGTCTGCAAAAATTCGTGACGGGATAAGATTGTATTCAAACTGGAGCCAGTTCATCAGCAGTCTTGCCATGCGTCCGTTTCCGTCGGCCCACGGGTGGATAGTGACAAGATTGAAATGTGCGTCGAAACTCATGTCATACAGTTCCTGCATACTCATCCGGTCGGAGGCGCGGCGCTGCAGGTTCAGGTCAGTGCAGAACTCCGCCAGACGAGACGGCACCTTGTTGAAACCCATATAGGATTTTCCGCCGACTCCGGCTGTTACATTGAGCAGTCGTAAATCTCCGGTGGCCGAAGAGAAATCGCCCAGTATGGTGTGATAGACGGTCCCGGTGTTTTTTATCGTAAGGGCTGACAATTCTTTCAACCGTTCGACGGTCACATCCGAATGTTGTCGGGCAAAATCCAATGTCCGTTCGTATGCGGCTTTCAGGTCGAGGTTCATATGCTGTTCAATAAGACTTTTGCCTTTCAGTGCAATGCCGTTTCGAACATAATCTGATTTTCGAGTTCGGTGATGGTGGAACCCTCGATGGCCGTAGAGTGCGTGATGATGGAATACAGATAAAACTTGTCGTAATCCAGCTGGCGGTCTATGCCAAGTGTGCGGTATCTCCCTACCAGTTCTTCCAATTTACTTTTCATCGCAGTATTTTTCTGTAAAGATAGACATTTTCTCCCTACTATATTACGTTTTTCTCCCTACTTTTTGCCGTTTCTCTCTACTGTCGGCGGGACAAGTTGCAAAAGAACACGGAGTTATTTAGAAAAAGCACGGACTTTTTTTGAAATACCTCGGAGATATTTCCCGAAATACCCTGCTGCAACCCTTCGGCATATCGCCGCTTGAGGCCATGCAGAGCGGTGTGCCTTCCATCAT
>CATXZX010000111.1 GCA_958404085.1 uncultured Prevotellaceae bacterium
AAAATACACACAAATTCACATTGGTACTCGACGCCGGGCATGGAGGCAAAGATCCCGGTGCCATCGGCAAATTCTCGAAAGAAAAAAATATCAACCTGAACGTCACACTCGAAGTAGGACGGCTCATCGAAAACAACTGCCCGGACGTAAAGGTCATCTATACACGCAAGACGGATTCATTCATCTCGCTAAACCGCCGTGCCGAAATAGCGAACAATGCCAAAGCCGACCTTTTTATATCCATCCATACCAATTCGTTACCCAAGCAGCACATCGCCTACGGTACGGAAACCTACACACTGGGTATGGCACGCGCCGACGAGAACCTGGACGTAGCCAAACGCGAAAACTCGGTCATCCTGATAGAAGACAATTACATGGAACACTACGCCGGCTTCAACCCGCGCTCGTCCGAAAGTTACATCATGTTTGAATTCATGCAGGACCAATACATGAAACAAAGTGTAGGGCTGGCGCGTCTGATACAGGAACAATACGTCTGCACAGCCGGACGAAAGAACAAAGGTGTACACCAGTCCGGACTGCTCGTATTGCGCGCCACGTCGATGCCGAGCGTACTGACCGAAATAGGTTTCATCTCTACCCCGGAAGAAGAGCGTTACCTAAATACGCAAAGAGGCATTCAGCAAATAGCCAAAAGCATTTATTTAGGATTCGTAAACTACAAAAAGACCCAGAACGGAACCGGAAGCAAACCAACGGCCAGACAAGTCGATACGCAAGAACGACGACAGGAAACGAAAGACGAAAAAGAATACAATACACCCGACCAGATACCGGCTCCGAAAGAAGACAGTGCCGAACAAGATAAAAAAACAGAAAGCAGCTCCGAACAGACCGGAAACAGCGAAAAAACAACCGGAAACGAAAACAGGACGGATGAAAAGCCTGTATTCAAAATCCAGCTACTCACTTCGGACCGGAAATTGCGTCCGAACGACAAACAGTTCAAAGGCCTGACAGGAATATGCCATTACCGGGAAAACGGCCTGTACAAATATACGTATAAGGAATCGACGGATTACGCAGAAATCAACCGACAGAGAAAAGCCATTGCGACCAAATTCCCCCAAGCCTTCGTGGTGGCATTCCGCAACGGAGAACGCATGAACCTGCAAGAAGCCATCCGTGAATCAAGAAAACAACGTTGAAAACATTTACGCACATATGCACATGACAAAAGAAGTAAAAATTGCCCTGACAGCCATTGTAGCTGCCGTCCTTCTATTCGTGGGAATCAATTTCCTGAAAGGAATCAATTTATTTCAGTCCAGCAACCGGTTCTGCGTTGCGTTCGACAACATCTACGGCCTGACCGTGTCCTCGCCCGTGTATGCCAACGGCTATGCCGTAGGAATAGTCCGTGACATTACCTATGACTACAAGAAAAACGGCAAGGTGACAGTGGGTATCGAACTGGACAAGGACATGCGTCTTCCCGAAGAAAGCGTAGCCGAACTGGAAACCGAAATGCTTGGAGGCGTAAAGATGAACCTGATCATGGGTGCCAACCCGTTGAAATTTCTGAATCCCGGAGACACCATACGGGGTAAGATGCACGACGGCGCGCTTAACAAAATGGAAGCCATGATACCGACGGTAGAAAAGGCCTTGCCCAAACTCGATACCATACTGACCTCGCTGAACCGGCTGCTGGCCGACCCGGCCCTTGCCGCCACATTGCGCAATGCAGAACAAATGACGGGAGAACTGGCTGCAAGTTCTAAAAAACTGAACAGACTGCTGATCAACGACATGCCTAAACTATCGGGAAACCTGTGCAGCATCAGCGAAAACATGGTAAGCGTAAGCAAAAACATGGCCGACGTAGACATTGCCAAAACCATGAGGCATGCAGACAGCACAATGTACAACGTACAACAAATCAGCGCCTCGTTCCTCAACAAACTGAACAGCAAGGACAACTCGCTCGGCCTGTTGCTGAACGACCGCTGCATGTATGACAACCTCAACCATACGGTCGGAAGCGCAGACTCGCTGCTTATCGATTTAAAGGCGCACCCGAAACGTTATGTACACTTCTCCATATTCGGAAGAAAGGACAAATAAAAAAATCTCACTAAATAAAAACGTTCTAAATAATAGGATTCATTTTCATGAGTCCTATTATCTTATCAACCCAAGGTATACAAGACTCTGAACAGGAAGAACATAAGATAATGAATACGGACCATCGTCTGTATTCGGGTAAACATTCTGAGATTCAACAGCGTAGAGAAATGCAAATACGTCTTTGGCGACAAATTCAAAGGACTGATGGCAATCCGCTAAAAAACAACATTTTAAAAAGAACCGAATCAACGGAAGAAAAAATTCTTATTTGCTCATTCGCACATTGTTTACGAACTTTGCACATTGTAGAAGTAAAGACAAACTGACTAAGTAAAGACATTTATGGGAAGCACTTCCCCTGCATTGTGGGAGCGTTGCCTGAATTCAATTCGCGAAATCGTATCGGCCGAAAAGTTCAGAACTTGGTTCGAACCGATAGAGTTCGTGGAATATGAGGAACAGCGCTTGAAAATACGGGTCCGTAACAGGCTCGTACGCGAATTTCTGCAAGAAAACTACATGGATCTGATCGACAAGGCCGTTCGGGACTCGTTCGGAACGGGCGTAGCCCTTGTCTGGGAAGAAATGCAGCCTGCACCACAAGCAAAATGGGAAACCTTCAAAGAACAGGTGCGGAAAGAAACCGGTGAACAAATTTTCCGGACATGGTTCGATTCACTGGAATTGGCCGAACAAAACGGACAAACCCTGAAGATACGCGTCCCCAACAAGGTTGTCCTTAAATATTTATTGGAGAACCATTCCCAAACCATCCGACAGGCTTTGCACAACTCGTTCGGAGCGGGAACGGTCGTAGTCTGGGAAAACAAGGAAACCGCTCCGGCTCACAACAACGAGAACAAGAAAACGACGGCAAAAGCAACCGCCAGCAACCTCGACCCACATTTATATCCCGACTATACGTTCGAAAACTTTGTGGAAGGCGAGAGCAACAAACTTCTGCACTCCGTCGGCATATCCATTGCCCAGAATCCGAACCAGGAAACGTTCAACCCACTCTTTATCTACGGCGCATCGGGTGTGGGAAAGACCCACCTTGCCAGTGCCATCGGTAACCGGATCAAAGCGCTCAACCCGCAAAAAAGAGTTCTCTACATATCGGCACACCACTTCATGGTCCAATATACCGACCACGTGACCCGGAACAAGACGAACGACTTCATTCTTTTTTACCAGACCATCGATGTTCTTATCATCGACGACATACAGGAACTGGCAGGAAGGACCAAAACGCAACAGGCCTTCTTCCATATCTTCAACCACCTGCACCTCAACAAACGGCAACTGATACTGACCTGCGACCGCCCCCCCGTAGAGCTGGAAGGACTGGAGGACCGCCTGCTGACGCGCTTCAAATGGGGACTGACTGCCGAACTCGGAAAACCGAACATAGCCCTGCGCGTGGCCATTCTGCGCGATAAAATCAAAAGAGACAACCTGAATTTTCCCGAAGAGGTCATCCAATACATCGCCAACAATGTTGACAACAGCGTACGCGACCTGCAAGGCATCATCAACTCCATGCTGGCACATTCGCTCTACGATGACTGCGAAATAACACTGGAACTGGCAGAACGTGTCGTGGCACGCTCCGTAAACATCTACAAGAAGGAAATAACCATAGACCTCATCCTGGAACGCGTCTGCAAACACTTCAACAAAACACGCAAGGAAGTGCTTTCAAAAAGCCGCAAACAAGATTTGGTACAAGTACGCCAAATTACAATGTACTTGGCCCAAAAACACACGGGACTCTCATACGCCCGCATCGGAAACTTTATGGGAAAACGCGACCACTCCACCGTTTTACACGCATGCAGCCAAATAGAAAAACGGATCAGTGTCGATAAAAATTTCCGACGCGAAATGGAAGAAATCGAAAGCAGCCTGCTCGACTCTTAAGCATACCTCCGATTTCCTCCTGCCGCTCCATACTTTACAGAAAGCCCTGTTTGCGCAAAGCCTCCAGATAATCGGCCGACATCCGTTCGTTATCCGCCTTCGTATAACGAATATCGGTAAAAATTTGCGCCAATGTTTCTTTTTGATTAATCTCTACAAATTTTTTATTTTCAGGCAAAGCCTCTTTTTCCGCATAGTATGCATCGATTTGTTCGGCAGCATACGGTTCATACGTCTCGCCATGTACCAACGAAGCCAAGGGAAGCCGGTCGGTCTGAGCCGGTTCTTCGGCCGGATACCCCACAGTAATCGTTGCCACAGGCATGACCAGACGGGGCAAATTCAGCAGATCGATAAGTTCCTGAGGCCTGTAAAGAGTCGTACCGAGAAAACAAAGGCCAAGACCGGCCTCTTCAGCCAAATTACAGAACGTCTGTACATAAAGCAACGCATCGGTCGCCGCATTCATAAAGGAAAGGAAATTGGCATATCCGGGATTTGCTTTCCGCTCCTCGCACCAACGCGTCGTCCGGTGGAAGTCGGCACAAAAAGTCAGTACCACCGGTGCCTGCTGTACCATAGGCTGGTTAAAATGCAACGGCGCCATTTTCCGTTTCATCTCCGCATCACGCGTTACGACCACACTATACAATTGCAAATTGCCCATAGTCTGCGTACGTTCTGCCACCTTCAGGAGTTCATTGAGCAGTGCATCGGAAACATTTTCCTCCGTATAACGGCGGATAGTCCTTCGTTTCTTTAAATATTCCATCGCGTATTTTTATAAATTGTCAGCACAAAGATACTAATGCTTTTTCATTCCGCAACTACTCTAAAAGCCTAAAAATAAAACAGATTTCCCTTTTAGAGAAACTTATCCCGTATCACGAAACAACCAACGAACTAAAATCCAACACCTTAACAATAAAGAATAGAAAACTTTCCCATAAAAAACAAAGTTCTCCTTTTCATTTTTGTTCAATCCAAAAACATTTCTTAGCTTTGCCCTTGTTTTTATTATCCAGTTTGTCTGCTTCTACAAAACAAGACATGGATAAGAAAAACTTACTAAATAAAAAGAAAGTGGAAGAAAAAACTTTTACGTACGATGAGGCATTCAAAGCCTCGCTCTCCTATTTTGACGGAGATGAACTGGCAGCCCGTGTGTGGGTCAACAAATATGCCATGAAAGACTCCTTTGGCCATATTTACGAACTATCGCCCGATGACATGCACCGGCGTATCGCAAACGAAATAGCCCGTATCGAGTCCAAATACCCCAACCCGGTCAGCTCACGGGAAATATTCGATTTACTCGACCACTTCCGTTACATCATTCCGGCAGGTAGTCCGATGACGGGAATCGGCAACAATTACCAGGTAGCTTCGTTGTCCAACTGTTTCGTTATCGGCTTAGAAGGAAACGCCGACTCTTACGGAGCCATCATCAAGATAGACGAAGAACAGGTGCAGCTCATGAAACGACGCGGAGGCGTAGGACACGACCTCTCGCATATCCGTCCGAAAGGTTCACCCGTCAAGAATTCCGCACTGACATCTACCGGACTCGTCCCCTTCATGGAACGATACAGCAACTCCACTCGCGAAGTGGCTCAAGACGGCCGTCGCGGTGCCCTCATGCTGTCCGTCAGCATCAAACACCCCGATGCGGAAGCGTTCATCGATGCCAAGATGACCGAAGGAAAGGTGACGGGAGCAAACGTTTCCGTAAAGCTCGACGATGAATTCATGCAGGCTGCCATCGATGCGAAGCCCTATGTACAGAAGTTCCCCATCGACAGCGACCAGCCGTTCGTCAGCAAAGAAATCGACGCCAACGCTCTTTGGAAAAAAATCGTACACAACGCATGGAAGTCGGCCGAACCCGGCGTCTTGTTCTGGGACACGATCACCCGCGAATCCATTCCCGACTGTTACGCGGACCTCGGTTTCCGCACCGTGTCTACCAATCCGTGCGGCGAGATTCCCCTTTGTCCTTACGACAGCTGCCGCCTGCTGGCCATCAACCTCTATTCATACGTCAAGAACCCCTTTACGCCCGAGGCGAGCTTCGATTTCGATTTATTCCGCAAACATGTGGCGCTGGCCCAGCGCATCATGGACGACATCATCGACCTTGAACTCGAGAAGATAGAACGGATCATCGAAAAGATAGACAGCGACCCCCAGACGCACGAGGTTAAAAACACCGAACGCCACCTTTGGGAAAAAATATACAAAAAAAGCGCACAAGGAAGGCGTACCGGTGTAGGCGTCACGGCCGAAGGCGACATGCTGGCTGCGATGGGCCTGCGCTACGGCACCCAAGAAGCAACCGA
>CATXZX010000112.1 GCA_958404085.1 uncultured Prevotellaceae bacterium
GCGGAACGACCGTCCCGCTGCCCGATGTTTTCAAGGGCAAGACCCATACGCACCGCCAGCAAGGGTGTAAATCAAGTAGTTATAAGATTTACGCCCAATTTTGCACCCAAAAATCAAGAAACTATAATATCTTTCTTGATTCTTCTTTTAGGATCTTCCTCCCCCAACAGATCGCTATTTTATCGTACAAATAAAGTAGCTCTCCATCCATTTTGGGTAGCAGAATTAACTTCCATGTAAGACGAAATCTTTTTGCAATATAAAAAAATTCTTACATTTGCTTCAGTAAACCACAAAACTAAACAGTCATAACAAACGAATTCGGCTCATTGAGCATTGAAAACGGGAACGTGACCATCGAGCTTTCATCAGATGGAACGGTCTGGATGACGCAATCGCAAATTGCGCGACTGTTCGGAGTTTTGTGTCAGCCATCAACAGCAATATTCGTTCAATCTACAAGACGAAGCAAATGAGCGAGTATTGTACCCATCGTTTTACCGAATGTGGAGATTTCTACAATTTGGCAATGATTGCCGCTCTATCGTTTCGGGTGTGCACCATGGAATCCGAAGCCTTTCGAAAATGGCTGCTTTACCGTCCACAGCGCAAGATGATTGTCGTGCAAGTCGATGCAGACAATCGACAAAAGGTAAGTTAATTCTTCACACAACCGTTAACAAAAAGAGCAAGTCCATCTTCTTGGAATTGTTCTTTTTGTTACAGTCGATGGCCTTGAATGCGATACACGCTCTCTTATCCGATTTGCAGGGTGAAAGTAACCCGCCGGTCGGTATTGCCTGTCAGACGCAGCGATCCGCCGTGGAGCTGCATGATCTGCCGCGAAAGGCTCAACCCGATGCCCGAGCCGTCGGGCTTGGTCGTGTAGAAGGGGGTAAAGATATTTTCGGCGACCTCGGCCGGGATCGCTCCCCCGTTGTTGTTGAACTCGATGATAACAGTCTACGCCGAGGCTGAACGCAAGCGAGCCGACGAACAATCCTCTACCGGACGCAAGCACCTTGCGAAAATCCTGTCCCTCGACGCAAAGCCATGATCGTTACCAGATTGAGAAATGACGAGAGTAACCCGATGACCGACTACTTTTCCAGCAAAAGCGTGAGCACTGTGATTGGGGGATTCTCCTACCACACGCGCGACCTATTCTCCGAGATACGCATATGCTGCCAATATGCCAGAAACGGCCTATTTAAGTGAGATCAACGATGAGTACGAATATCGCGGGAATCTCGGTAAACCGCGGCTAGTACCTTGGAGAGAGCAGTTACAGAGGGTGAATCATTCAGAAAGTTCCTATTTATGATCGCGAACAGACTTTGGGATTACGACAGCACCGCAGGCAACAAGACAAATATCTGCTTCAAAGCGCACGCCACCGAAACCGAGGACGAGTAAATTGTTATCAAGGGAGAGTTTATTGTCGTGATTTACTTGGGGAAGTCCATCATCCTATTCGGTGATACCTGTCCGATAAAGATGTGCTTGCTGCACTCGTAAGTCGTCTCAAATTATATAACATAAATTTGCCTTATTTTCATTTTATCCTTATTCAACAATGTCTCCCCAACCAACCGGAATAATATTTTCTTTTCTCATCCAAATCAAGGCTTTCATTACGCGATCCCGATATTTATACTTATGAGGATCCCAAGCTAAAAAATCTGCCTTCAATAATTCATCTGTGATCTCCTGTTGTCGAATAATTCGATTATTCCATACGGCATAAAGCGTTGCAACAATCTCACATTGCTCCATTGTTGCTTTATGGAATTTGAATAGGAAGGTATCAATCATGTCGCATTCGGTCGGAAAATTCTTGCGAAACAGATCGTCAAGCTCCTCCGCAGACGACAAGGGGATATATTGCACAGCTTTGTTGTCGGTATGCTGTTGAGAGATATCATAAAAATGATATTGCTGCAACATCGTCTCGACTCTTTTGAGCAGGATTCCATCGTATGGACCTGCGGTTTGTCGTATGTAATTGGAGCGCAGGTTCAGCAGACATACATGCTCAACCAAATAAAGCAATTTTTGAAATTTTACTCTTCCAAAATCTTTCATGTTGCATGTATTGATGATATGTCCGGCGAGGATTGCTTTATCCATGTCGGTACAATGTTTTGAGGATCGTTGATTCTGTACGGCGTTAAAGACAAATTCCGGAGTGCGGAACTTTTCGGGTAACTCTCTGAGCGTTACATTTGCCTCATAAATGGACATCTGCTCGTCTGTTTCAGGGAATAAGTATCCCGTGGATTTCAAGAGGTCTTTAATATACGCCTCATCTGTTTGACGCTTCTTTTCCATCTTTAATATCATTTGTCCATTTCCAACAGCTGAATCTGTTGACGTAACTTCTTCATGGCCCGTGACTTTATTTGACGTGCGTTGTCGGCGGTTATTCCATGTCTTGTACAGAGCTCCTGTAAAACAGTTCCAGGCAAATACTTGGTTCCATCCTCATACATCAAGTATGTCAACAATATGTCTTTTTCCCGGTCGGATAGCATTTCGAGAGCCTGAGTTAGCAATAAATGCAGGGGTGATGATGTCGTAGACTCATCCTCCTCCGAAGAAAATTCGGGTATCGGTTCGACTGTGGTTTGTGTGTGGTCATTCCATTCTTTCAGCAAGTCGAATGCCGTGTTTCTGGCGATGCCGGAGATCCAGGTCGAAACCTTTCCTCTGATAGGATCGTAGGTTGGATGAACGTATATTTTAATCATGGTCTGCGAGAAAAGTTCCTCGACAAATTGTTCTTTATTCCGGCGGACCAATTTACTGCCAGCGTCGCAGCATAAGGACCAGATTAATTGTGCATATCGGTCATATAACACACGATATGCCGCATGTGCAAGATCATCTTTGGCGGCAATCAGTGCAAACAATTGACCGTCGCTTATATTTTTAAGGTCTGGGACATATTCTCCATCTGCAATCATGCTGCCACTCTTATAAAATATACTGAAAACCGTGACACTTTCTACAAAGATAGTATTTTGTCACGCTTTTCTGTATACTAAAATAAAAAAGCATGAGTAAAACACCAATATCAGTGAAGAATCAAAACCTCCTTTGGGCAATATCAGGAGGACGTTGTGAGTATGAGGGTTGCAATACGCCCCTATACATGGATATACTCACGAAAAAGAAGTACAACAAAGCATACATAGCGCATATTGTGGCGGATAGCCTCGACGGGCCTCGAGGAGACCCCGAACGCTCTGAAAAATTGGCCAATGAAATAAGTAACCTGATGCTGCTTTGCGATCCGCATCACACCTTAATTGACAAGGATGTTGCCAATCATCCCGAAGATCGATTGGTTGAGATGAAGCGCAAACACGAAGAACGTATCGCCCGTATTACAGCTATAGCTCCGGAAAAAGAGTCGGAGATCATCCTTTACGGTGCGAATATCGGGAAACACGCTTCACCGTTGAGCTATGCCGAGGCATGTCGGACTTTAACGCCGAACTTTTATCCGGCCAGCAGTACGGCAATTGAAATAGGATTGAAGAATTCGTCCATGACCGATTGCTCCGACGCCTATTGGAATGCAGAAGAAACCAATCTGTGTGAACAAGTGAAAGAACAGATCCTGCCACGAATGCGCAGAGGCGAAGCAAAGCATTATTCGGTGTTTGCATTGGCTCCTCAGCCACTGCTGATCAAGTTTGGCACCATGATCAATGATCTGCAAAATGTGCGGGTCTATCAGAAGCACAGAGAACCTAATACGTGGAAATGGCTTGATGATGGACCGGTCTGGCAAATTGAACTGATCGAGCCTTCACGGCGTAACGGAATCCCGGCATTAGTGATCGGATTAAGCGCTACGGTGCAAGATGAACGAATCATCAGGGTGTTGGGAGACGAAGTGGGTATATGGCGCATCACGATTCCAGACCCCAACAATGACAGTCTCAGAAATGAGGCGTCGCTCTCCCTGTTTCGGCAATGTGTCCGACGGGCCTTGGACACTATCAAAGCCCGCCATGGCCTTACGGAACTGCATGTATTTCCGGTTATGCCCGTTGCTGCCGCAGTCGAGTTTGGCCGAGTTTGGATGCCTAAAGCGGATATGCCCTTGACCATCTACGACCAGAATAAAGGACGTGAAGGCTTTTATAAAACGATTCAAATTGATTAATATGAATACAGAACAGGTAAAACAATTCGACAGCATTTTCAATGCCCTTAGCGAGTCTTTGGATATTACGGAGACTCAGTATGAAGCCGCGGTTCGCAGTTATCGGGCCGTTGGTGATTGGTTGGCAAAGGCGGACTCGGTTTTGGTCTCCTATAATCCGATCATCAGAGCCCAAGGATCATTTATGCTGGGCACGATGATTCGACCCTTGAATGAGCAGGATGATCTGGATATAGACCTTGTCTGCGAACTCACAGGAAAAGGCGCTTCGTGGACACAATATGATCTGAAGCATAAGGTGGGTAACAGGCTGAAAGATCATGAAACCTATAAAAGAATGCTTGATGAAGAGGGGCGTAGATGCTGGACCTTGAAATATGCTCAGGAGTCCAACTACCATATGGACATCCTTCCGTGTTTGGTTGCGAAAGATTATAAGACCGTGATGGAGCGCTCGTTTTCAGCTTCATTGGGGGCAATACGTGAACTGGATAATCTTGCCATTCGCATTACCGACAAGGAGAGCGCAAATTACAGGTATGATCCTTCACCCGAAAACTGGATGAAGAGTAATCCGTTTGGATATGGGATCTGGTTTATTCAACGGGCAACAGCAGGAGATCGGCAAAAAATGATGTTGCTGGCGGAATCGGTACGAGCGGTTCCGAAATATCAGTCCAACAAAACTCCATTGCAAAGGGCCGTGCAGATTCTCAAGCGACACCGGGACATCATGTTTGCCGGAGATGAAGATAAACCCGTCTCCATCATCATCACAACCCTTGCAGCAAAAGCATATCAGGGAGAAGGTTCGATTACCGAAGCCTTGCAAACGATTCTTATACATATGGATAAGTACATACTCAATGAGTTTGATCCACAAAGCGGCAAAACGATCAAGAAAGTGGAAAATCCCGTAAATCCAGAGGAAAACTTTGCTGACAAATGGATCGAACACCCTAAGCGCCAAGATAACTTCTATAAGTGGCTGGAAAAGGTCAGAAAAGATTTGTCGCTGATTCTGCAGTTGCGCGGTATGCATGTGATAGCAGAATCCATGATGCCCCGTTTTGGACGACAAGCTGTCTCTCAAGGATTTGATTCCCTGGCCGAGAAGGCAAGATCCTTAAGAGAATCCGGGACGATGAAGATGGCTGCGGGCAGCGGTATCTTGGGCTCTGCCGGTAGTGTGTCGGCCAAGGCTCACCATTTTTTCGGGAATCATGAGTAATCGGGTTATTCCATTGAGTGTCCAGTTGGGAAAGTTGAAACATTACTTTCCCAACTCTACGAATTATATGGATATCCATACGAATCGACTGATATGGAAAACTACGTTGCAACCTTCAGAGTTAAGCTTGGCTTACGAGATAAAAATCGTGTACACCTTGGGGCAAAGTCCCAAGGTGTACGTCGTATCACCCAAACCATTGGCATTGGCAGACGGTGCGCAACGTCTGCCTCATGTCTATGATCATGTCAAGCAACAGCTTTGTCTTTATTATGGTCCAGCGCGAGAATGGACCCCCGACAAGATGATTGCTGACACCATTGTCCCGTGGGCCTCGGAGTGGTTGCTTCATTATGAATTTTGGTTAGTAACAGGCATATGGCATGGCGGAGGAATACATCCCCGTTAGAAAGACTCTACCACTGACAATACCCCCCCCCAGAACTTATGGATGATTGACAACGGGCAATATCTACTATAACCATTTGCGAACAGCTCTATTTTAGTTATGCCCCTCCAATAAATCGAATGAATTTGCAAACAATATTCTAACCTCGTGTGTGAATTATACGAGATTTTGAGATGATTATTATATTTTTGTGAAATGAAACAATGCGATTGATCCGGACGGCCATGATCGCATTGTTTCATCGACGGGCCGTTTCACATTTCATGTCGTCTCTCGTTTACGTGTCAGGCAAAGGCCCGGATGTCGAAGTTGGCGATGGCTTGCCGCTCCTCGGCCGTGGCGTCGCCCATGACGGCGCCCTCTCCGAAGTCCAGCTCTCCGAGCATCGCATGAACCTCCGCGTCACGGAGTTCTGCTCTGGCGGGGAGAGCCGGAAGCGGGAATCGGGCGCCGGCAGGCGCTTCGGGCTCCGAGAGTTCGCCGTCTTCGCCGATCGAGGGCCGCACGACAAGGGTGTTCCACCCCTGCA
>CATXZX010000113.1 GCA_958404085.1 uncultured Prevotellaceae bacterium
AATTTTGCAGCATTGTGTGTCCGCTGCCGGCGTACAGGACCTATATTTATGTGAACTGATTTGAGTCCCGGTGTCCGCAGTTGTCGCTCTGATATTTGGAATATCAAACTGTAACGGGTAGCTCCTTACGGAAAGGAGTGCGCGTTAGCATATATCCACGATTCCAATAATAAAATACAAAGAACCCCTTTTTAGCTGAAAAATTTTTGTCTTTGTGGAGTTTTTCCTAATTTTGCAACTGATATATAAGAATATAAACGGGGAGAGAATCATTTTATATGAATCAATTACAGACCATTGGCCGCTTGTGGCTCCCGGTGAGGACTATCTTTTTGGTTGCGATGGCAACATTTCTCGTCTCGTCATGCATTCGTGATGCAGATTTGAACGCCGAGGCCGACATCGAGGGTGTGGATTCGGTCTGGTTGCAGACGATGTTGGAGCAAGGTGTGGTCAAGGGCCTTCCGGATATACGGAATACGCAGGTAACTTTCGAACTTCGCAAGGGGGTGGACCGCACGGCGCTTGGGCCGCGCTTCAACCTGACACCCGGTGCCGTCATCGAACCTGCCAGCGGTACCGTACGCGATTTCTCGAAACCTCAGAATTACGTCGTCACTTCGGAAGACGGACGCTGGAAGAAAAACTATACGGTTTCTTTCAACTATCCTTCGCCCAACCGTTACTACCACTTTGAAAACTATACGTTCGACGACCGCGGGCTTTACCACCTGTTTTATGAGGTCTCGGACGACGATACGACGTACAACTGGGCCAGCGGCAATGCCGGCTACATGATGTGCGGTATGGGAAAGACGCCCGAAGAGTATCCTACGGTGTCTGTGTCCGACGGTTATGCGGGGCGGGGCGTGCAGCTGCGCACCTGTACGACCGGTACGTTCGGCAACCAGTTTAAAATGCCTATTGCTGCCGGCAATTTGTTCATCGGTGAGTTCAAGGTGCAATACGCTACGATGCGTCCGCTGAAGGCCACTCGTTTCGGAAAGCAGGGCATCGATTCCAAACCGCTTGCTTTGCGGGGATATTACAAGTACAAAGCCGGCGATGTCTATACCGACCGTGACAAAATAGAGCATCCCGACGTCAAAGACCGTTGCGATATTTATGCAGTCCTCTACGAGGTGGATCCCATGAACTTCGAACCGCTTTACGGCGACAATGTCCGTTCGAGCGAACGCATTGTGCTGTTGGCTGAGACCGACCTGTTGCGCGAGACTGACGAATGGACAGAATTCAATTTGTTCTTTACTCCGCGTAACGGAAAGGTGTATGATCCGAGACGGATGGCTGCCGACGGTTACGCGCTGGCCATCGTGTTCACTTCGAGTAAGGACGGGGCCTATTTCGGAGGAGCTGTCGGCTCGACACTTTGTGTAGACGAAGTGGAACTGGTATGCGAACCCCTCGAATAATGTTTTACCGATTTCCGAAACGCTTTATGACAACAAAAAGAATCCTTCTTGTGTGTGTGGCGGCCGTAACGACGCTTTTGCTTCCGGCCCGAACGTCGGATGACCGGACCGGTCTGTTGAAGGAGGCCTGGCTCATGGGACTCGAATACCAGGTGAAGGCCGGATTCAACATAGGCGGGACATCGCCGCTCCCCCTTCCGCGCGAAATCCGTCGCATCAACAGTTACAGTCCCACCATAGCTATGTCTCTTGAGGGCGATGTACATAAAACGTTCGGCACGTCGCCGTGGGGTTTGACTATCGGTATGCGCTTCGAAACCAAAGGGATGAAAACAAATGCCTCAGTCAAGAATTACCACATGGAGATGACGGCCGACGACGGAGGCTACATGCAAGGTGCCTGGACGGGTAATGTCCGTACCAAAGTGCGTATGTCGTATATCACGATACCCATACTTGCGACCTTTCAGGCTGCGCCGCGCTGTCGCATCTATGCCGGTCCTTATCTGTCGTATGCCACCGACAGCGAATTTTCAGGCTCGGCCTACGACGGATATATCCGCCACGGCGATCCCACCGGCGAGAAAGCATACATCGAAAGGGCAACTTACGATTTTTCCGACGATACGCGCGACTTCAATGTCGGTCTCCAAGTGGGCGGCGAGTGGGCCGCATACAAACATTTCAGGTTGTATGCCGACCTCAACTGGGGCATAAACTCCATTTTTCCGAAGAATTTCGAAAGTATCACGTTCGAAATGTATCCCATCTATGCGAATATAGGTTTTGCCTATGTGTTCTGATAAAACATCTCTTTATTAATTAACAAAAGTAATTAGCTTATGAAAAAGACTTTACTCTTTTTGTGTATCAGTCTTCTGACTGTCGGTATTTACGCACAGTCGACAACAATCCATGCCGTGGGCGACTACACCGGCAATCTTTTTATTGCGTTGGGCGGTGAGGTAGATCCGGCAGACGAGGATATGGCTCTTCCCGGACAGGCTGTAGCGCTTACAGCCGGCTCACAAGAGAATACGGTAAGTCTCAAACTTTTCAATTTCTCCTTGGACGGTTCGATGGTATTGGGCGATATTCAGATTCTCGATATCCCCGTGACAACGGATACGCTAACGGGCGCCATCAATTTCGGCGAGCAAGCTCCCGTAGAACTGACCCTGTTGCCCGGAACGCCTTCTGAAATTAAAGCTACGGCCCAGTTGGACGCTGCCCGCAGTATACTGAACGGTACACACCTGACAGCACGTCTGAATGTGGTCTGGACAAACTCTCCCATTCCCGGCGGTATGCCTATCGACGTCCTTTTCGAAGGCAATCTGTCGCATTATCAGATTCCGAACAGCGACTTCGAGCTGTGGAGCAACGAGAATGAACCTTACGCTTGGCACTCCTTCAAGTCAGCTGGTGGTTCAATGGCAGCATTTGGTGCCTTCACAGCCGGGAATACAATTGCCGTGGAAGGATGTAGCGGAAAGGCTTTTCAGATTCGTTCTGCAGATTTAGGTTTAGCCAAAGCAAACGGAAATATAACGACCGGCCGCATCAACATGGGAAGCTGGAAGCCTACCGATGCTACCAATTACAATTACACCGATACGGCAGCCAACAGCGAGTTCAACCTCACGTTTAACGGCATACCCGACAGTGTGGCGTTCTATGCCCGTTTCGCGCAGGACACGGCCAATACGAACAATGCCCGTGGTATGTTCCTGCTTCATGGCGATTACCCCATGAAGGATCCGACTCCCGAATCCGAGGCCGAAGAGGCCCAGACTTATCTGATAGCAAGCGGCAATGTAACTGTAACGCGTGCTTCCGAGTGGACCCGTTTTGCCGCTCCTGTCGAGTACCAGAACCAGCCCGAGGCCAAGATGTATATGCTCGCCTCGTTTACGACGAACCCCCTTCCCGGCGGATCGGCCAACGATACGCTTCAGGTAGACGACGTGGCATTTATCTATAATTCCAAACTGGCATCCCTGTCGGTTGACGGTACATCGCTTACAGGTTTCGACAAAGATACGTATACCTACTATCTGACGCAGGATTACAGCAATGAGGCCGGCTACGTAACCGCTGAGGCCGACGGAAAAGGCGCTACCGTAGAAGTGGCTTACAACGATGCCGAAAAGAAAATCATTGTCACCGTCAAGGGTAACGATTACATCGTGAACAAATCGAATGTACACACCTATACCTTGTGTATGGGCGCTGACCCCGATGCAATTGGCCGTGTAGAGGCTGACAAGAAAGGACTTGTAGACGTTTATTCGCTCGACGGCATCTGCCTGCGTCGCGGCGTGAAGGCTTCCGAAGCAACCAAGGGTCTGCGCAAGGGCAACTATGTGATAAACGGTGAGAAAGTGAACGTACGATAAAAACAGGCGGTAGCATCCATCGGGGTGCATCTGCGGTCGATAACAACGGTGTCCGTGCGCGTGGCGTGCGGGCACCGTTGTTTTTTTGTCCTCAGCTTTGCCGTACCGTCACTATTTTGTACTTTTACGGCATAACCTAAAACATAAAGGAATATGGAAGAGACAAAAAAGACAGGCTACCGCATCCGCGAACATGTCGGACCTACGAAACGTTATTGCCAGACGTTGGAACTTCGCGACGACCCGGCCTTGATAGCCGAATACCGGCGTATTCATTCGGAAGCGCGCATGTGGCATGAAATCATGGAGGGCATTCGCAGCGTAGGCATACTTGAGATGGATATTTATATATTCGGGACAAAACTGTTTATGATTGTAGAGACGGCCCTCGACTTCGAATGGGATACGGCTATGGCGCGTCTGGCCACCCTGCCGCGGCAGGCCGAGTGGGAAGAACTGACCGGTCGTTATCAGAAGGTCTCCGAGGGAGCTACTTCAGACGAGAAGTGGCAACTCATGGAACGTATTTTCCATCTTTATAGTTAAGCGGTTCTGCAAACGGAAAGTTTGTAAATAAGTAAGCGGGTATTTGCAAAACCGTATCATGGCTTGATAGGATTTTCTATAATAATCGCAGCGAAAAGGGAGTCGGACCGGCATCACCTTTTCGCTGCGATTGTTATAAAAAGAGACTGAGTTCAGCCAAAGTTTATTCTTCTGCGTGAATCAGGGCATCGAATTCCGACGGAGTCAATTCTTTGATCTTGCCGCGGCGAACCAGTTCGTCCATCTCAGCCTTGAATGCATCGCGCATCTCGGCTGTCAGGTGGTATTCATAGTGACCGTAGTCGCCGATGTGGAGGTCGAGCAGGCGGAAGAAACCGAATGCTTCGAAATACGGATAGAGGTTTTTACCGGCTACCAACGAGGCACCGCGCACAAAGTTGAACTGGAAAGGAACGATATTCTTGTTACGGTCCAGCTTGGCCAGTTCGGGATAATCGCGTTCACTGTTGCGCATCTTTTCGTACAAGTCGGGATAAAAGTCGGGCTTGCCGTTTTTCACGAAGTAGCACTGCAACTTCCAGAAGGGAACGAGTCTTTCAAAAACATCCGTTTCGAGGTAACTCAGGGCGTAATCGGCCTTCGTACTTTTGGCAGAAGTGATAATCGTATCTTTCATGCCGGCCTGTACGCGTGCTTTGCTTACCTGGCCGGCCATGCCATCGTTCAGAAAATTTTCGGCGGCCTTTTTAAATGCGCCGTCCAGACGGTTTTTGTATCCGTAGGTCTGGGTACAGTAGCGGCTACAGATGTTGTTGCTGGTCTCACCCAGTCCGCCCCATGACAGGTATGTCCGAAGTTGGTGTACATGGCCGACTTCATGACTGAATCCCCAGCAGGCATCTTCATCCTTGTTTTTCATGTGGTCGGGATTGGCCACACGCTTCATGGTGTCGAACTTGAAGGCGACGCCCAGACCATCGCGGAACATGTAGTAACCGTAGTTGACACGGGCAAAGATTTTGTTTTTCGGCACACGCTTGTACTTTTTCCAGCCGATGATTTCTTGTTGGCGGTCTACCAGTTTCTGATATACACCGATAAGTTCGCGACCTTTTCCGGCGGCATATTTTTGCAGGTCGGCTACGGGGTAGGCCAGCTGTACGTTGGTACCTACGGCGTCGAATACGGGATAAGTTGCATTACGCAGCAGGTTATCCCAGTCGGCGTTGCTGTCTTTAGAAGCATCGAAGTAGCCGTTCACCTGTCCGGTAACGAAGTGTACGCGTATTTGATGCTCTTTTTCGGGATGGTCGAAGTAATAATCCATATAAGCCAGTCCGGTCCATGCCGATGTGCGTTCGATGACGTTGATACCATTGTGCAGGGGGAAGGTTTCGGAGTGCAGGCTCCAGTCCTTTTTACCTTGATCGGGGGCATATAGTTCGGCTACGCGCACTGCCAAAGGCGACCCTTCTTTTAATCCCTCCACCACTATGATGTGGCGTCCGGTGGGCAATGCGATACCGGTCACGTGTTGGTAGCGGCTGTATCCGTTGCCTATGTGCAGCAGGTTCCCCAATGCCTCGGGACTATAGACAGGTTGGAACGTTGCTATACGGAAACGGGTGGCATACTGCTTGTCGAGCAGTTGTAGGGCCAATGTTCGTAGATCGGCATTGCTGCAAGCATTGATACGGGCACGGTCGACTCCTTTTTTCAGTTTGGTGAGCATGGGGTCGCGGAATAAAGCGGCAGCCTGTTGTTCGATTGGGTCGTCGCAAGCCTTTGGGTTGATAACGGCGGGTACAGAAAGATGGGTCGCTTCAGTGTGTATACAGCAGGAAACGCCCAATAAAAGCAGGAACAATGTCCTGCTACCAAAAAAACTCTTCATAAGTGTAAACTTCGTGATTTATAATTTGCAGGCCCAAAGTTAGTAAAAAATATGGATATATGGAA
>CATXZX010000114.1 GCA_958404085.1 uncultured Prevotellaceae bacterium
CTGTCAGGGCCGATGTGCGGAACGTCTGCGTCATGTCTACCGCACGTTCGTAGGACGAGAGTTTCCGGATGGAAAAACGCCGTACGTTCTCCGCCTGATTGATGTCTACCTGCACACTGGTGCTGGAGATGTTCGAGGCCGAGAAGGCGATGCGTACCGAGGCTTGGCGGTCGGTCACGAGACCCGGAGTAGCTATGGCGTAGGTCTTGGAGTTCGACGAGGCAAAATCGTGGCTGTCGTACAGCTTGCGTCCGCTGGTGTACCAGCAGAAAGCGTCTTCTTCGTAAACGGCGTGTTCCGGAAAGGTCGTGAGGGGCGTGTCGGACGTCGCGCTGTATTCCTCCTGTGGAAAGTCCATCGGCTCTCCCTCGGTCAGGAAGTAATAGGAGTAGCGCGAGTAAGGGTTGTTGGTGTGTTCGCTCAGGTAGTCGCGCATCGAGGTGTTATAGGCGGGCGCCGACCAGCGTACGACGCCTTCGGCAAAGAAGAGTCGGCGGCTGCCGTCCTTGAGCATGGGCACTTCTTCCAGGTCATCGTAGTCGGGAGTGGCCGAGGTGTAATCGATTACCTCCGATTGGATTCTTCCGCCGTAGCCGAACAGACGTACGTTGTCGGGGTTCTTGAATCCCATGGAGGACAGTTGCGACGGTGTCAGCTGGTAGATGCCTTCCTTGTCGACACGTATTTTCACCCACCGGCCTTCGGCCAGCACCGATTTCCCGGTATAGCGGCTGCCGGCAGCCGGTTGGGCGCTAAGGCTCAGGGCACGTGTCGCGGCCGTCGCGGCCGGGCGTATGCGGCAACTGACCAATTTGTAGTATTTCTTGTCGCGCCGGATGATGGGGCAGAACGATACAGCCAGACTTTCCTGCTTGCGCGATACGCTGCGTACGGTCTTAATCTGTAAGTCCTGTGATACGGGGATGCCCGTCCGTATGACGGCTTTACGTTCGGTGTCCGACAGTTCCTGCCATTCGGGGTATTCCACAACTACCGACGGGAGGCCGCCGGTGTCCGAGTGTACGGCTTTCAGCGATGTGACAAAAGTCGGCAGCACACTGTCTATCTTCATTTTCGACCAGTCGATCCGGATGAAGTCCTGGGCCGAGGCCAAAGCCGACGAAATGAAGAAAAAAAACAATGCCAGCAGGCGTGACAGGCGTATCGTGGTTGTCATGTTTCTTTCTACCTTACGTTAAATTCCAAAAGTTTCTCGTCTTCCAGATAGCCTTCCAGATGTTGCCCTATGCGGACAGGGCCGACACCGGCCGGCGTACCGGTAAACAGCAAATCGCCCTGACGGAGCATGAAGAAACGGCTGACGTAGGCAATGATTTCGTCGATGCGGAAAAGCATGTCGGCCGTGTGTCCGCGCTGCACGGTCTCTCCGTCGATGTCCAGGCGGAAATGCAGGTCCTGGATGGTGGCCGGATTGACCGGAACGAACCGCCCGATGGCGGCCGAGCCGTCGAATCCCTTGCACAGTTCCCACGGCAGACCTTCGGAACGCAGGCGTTCCTGGAGGTCGCGCGCCGTAAAGTCGATGCCCACCGTTACGGCGTCGTAATAGCGGTGTGCAAAGCGTTCGGGGATGCTTTTGCCCAATCGGCATATCCGTACGACCAGTTCCGTCTCGTAGTCGCAGCGCTCCGTAAAGTCGGGGATGAAGAAAGGCTTCCCGTCCTTTAATAGCGCGGAGTCCGTCTTCGTAAAAATTACCGGGCTGCTTTTCTTTATTAACGCGCCGTGCAATTCTTTATTGTGTGCGGCATAGTTCATGCCAACTGCAAGGATTTTCATTTTCTCGTTGAATGTTTCGTCGCAAAAATAGGCAAAATCGCCGTAAAAATCGAATAAACGGAAAAAAGAATGGCCTATGCGGGAGTTCGGGGTGGGATGGCGCGTGGAACAGAACGGAGACCGGAGTTCCTGAAAATCGGTAAAGAACCGGAGAAAGGGCCTGAAAAGAACTCTTCTGAGCGCTATAATAATAGGTGAAGCGGACCGAACGTTTTTTCGTCCGTCGTGTGGGGCTCCGATGTGTGCCGGCCGGCGGATGTGCCTCCGACGCCGGCGCCGGCCGTTGTCGTGCCGGGTCGTATCGCGGGCCTTGTTTTTCGGAGCAGGTGGCCCGGATTTCCAAAAACAAGGCCCGGGCGGCGAACAAGCTACGTCCGCGACCGGCATTCCGGCTGTCCGTGGAATCCGGTTATGCACGCAGCATAAAAAACGGACCTTTTTCCGGAAAAACCTGAAGCCGAAAATTCAGTCTTTTTTGCTTGTTTTCGTTTTAATGTTGTATCTTTGTCACGAATGAGACTTTAGTCTGTATTTTTAAGAACCCAATAAAAAGATAGTTCGTATGAGTGAACAATTGAAAAGAATTAAAGAATTGGTAGACATGCGCACCAAAGCGCGTCTGGGAGGTGGCGAAAAGGCCATCGCCAAGCAGCACGAAAAAGGTAAACTGACCGCGCGCGAGCGTATTGCGCTCTTGCTGGATGCCGGAAGTTTTGAGGAAATGGACATGTTCAAGCTCCACCGTTGCACGAATTTCGGTATGGAGAAGAAACAGTATCTGGGCGATGGCGTTGTGACCGGTAGCGGAACGATCAATGGCCGCCTGGTGTATGTTTTCGCACAGGATTTTACGGTAAACGGCGGCTCGTTGTCGGAGACGATGGCCGAGAAAATATGCAAGGTGATGGACCAGGCCATGAAGATGGGTGCCCCCTGTATCGGTCTGAACGATTCGGGTGGCGCGCGTATTCAGGAAGGCATCAATTCGCTGGCCGGTTTTGCCAATATCTTCCAGCGTAACATCGAGGCTTCCGGCGTTGTTCCTCAGATTTCCTGTATTTGCGGTCCGTGTGCCGGTGGTGCGGTATATTCTCCGGCCCTGACGGACTTTGTCCTGATGCTCGACAACGTTTCGTACATGTTCCTGACCGGTCCGAAAGTGGTGAAGACCGTAACCGGCGAGGACGTGACGCAGGAAGAACTGGGCGGCTCGCAGGTGCATGCCACCAAGAGCGGCGTCTGCCACTTTACCGCGTCTACGGAAGAAGAGGGCATGCAGATGATACGTAAACTGCTCGAATTCCTTCCGCAGAACAACATGGAGGAAACTCCCCGCGTGGCATGTAGCGACCCGATAGACCGGAAAGAGGACATGCTGAACGAAATTATTCCCGACAATGCCAACCAGGCCTACGACATGTACAAAGTTATCGGCGCCTTGGTGGACAACGGTGAATTTATGGAGGTTCATGCCAAATTTGCCCGCAACATCATCATCGGTTTCGCCCGCTTCAACGGTCAGACGGTGGGTGTCGTTGCCAACCAGCCGAGTTGCTACGCCGGCGTACTCGATTGCAACGCCAGCCGCAAAGGCGCCCGCTTCGTACGTTTCTGCGACGCGTTCAATATTCCTATCGTGACATTGGTCGACGTGCCGGGCTTCCTTCCCGGAACCGGACAGGAATACAACGGCGTGATAGACCACGGTGCAAAACTGCTCTACGCTTATGGCGAAGCTACGGTGCCCAAGGTGACGGTAACGCTGCGCAAGAGCTACGGAGGTTCGCACATCGTGATGAGCTGCAAGCAGTTGAAGGGCGACCTGAACTACGCATGGCCCTCGGCCGAGATTGCCGTGATGGGCGCATCGGGCGCTGTGGCTGTTCTCTATGCCAAGGAGGCCAAAACGGCTGAAGATCCGAAAGCATTCCTCGCAGAAAAAGAAAAAGAATACAACGATTTGTTCAGCAATCCCTATCAGGCTGCCAAATACGGCTATATAGACGACATTATCGAACCGCGTAATACGCGTTTCCGCATTTGTCGTGCTTTGGCTCAGCTGGCTACGAAGCGCGAAGAGCGTCCGGCAAAGAAACACGGTAACATACCTTTGTAATATCCCGTGTTATGAGGGCAAAATATATATTCTTAGGAATCCTCTTCTTGTGTTTCTCGGGTTCGACAGCCTCGGCCCAGGGAGCGCGTAGCTTCAAGATCAACGAAATCGTGGTGGACAACCCGGACGGATACGTTGACGAATATGGCGAGCGTAGCGGCTGGATAGAAATAGCCAACACATCCTGGGGGACGAACGACCTGCGAAGTTGCTACCTGACGAGCAACCGGGAGGTCTTGAAGCCGTCTCTTTCGGTTCCTGAGCGCGTTAGCCTGATGTCGCTCATTCCTAAGGGAGATCCTCGCACACACCTGACGGCGAAACAGAACCTCGTGTTCTTTGCCGACGGGCGTACGAATAGAGGAACAACACATCTGAATTTCAAATTGATTCCCGGTAAAGAGAATTTCATAGCGCTTTATGACGCAAACGGGCGGACTTTGTTGGATTCGGTTACAGTACCTGCGGCCCTGACGGCCGGACAGTCGTATGCACGTTCGTACGACGGCCGGGCCGATGCCTATGTCTGGAAAATAGTGGAGCCTGATTTCGTTACGGCGGGCTTCCCCAACAACAGCGGCGACATGGTGCAGGACAAAGTGGCCGAGTTCAAGCAAAAAGACCCTCATGGATTCGGAATGTCGATTATGGGAATGGGACTGGTCCTCGGCTGTTTGTCTCTTCTCTATGTCTCGTTCCGGCTTTTCGGACGTATCTCTTCCTACATAGAACGCGTAAACCGTTTCCGGACCGTGCAGGCGATGCGTATGCAGGCCCGCAAGGCAACCAATATCGCCAAACACGGTGTCGAGACGCGCGGTGTGGACAAGGAAGTGTATGCGGCCGTCATCGCCATGGCTCTGAGTGCTTATGAAGAAGAAGCGCACGATGTGGAAAGTTCTGTGATCACATTGCGGCAGGCCTCTTCCAATTGGAGTGCGAAAAGCCTGACAATGGGAAAAAAGCCTGTGCTAAATTCGAATAAAAACAAGTAAAAAGATGAATGTAATTAAGTATAAGACCGCGCTTTACGAACTGGAAATCACTCTCGACACGGACGGAGTGAAAGAGATTCGGAAAGATGGAAAATGCGTGGAGACAATTCCGACTGACATGGAGACTGTTGCGGCTGTCGTGGCATTGGCGCTAAACGACTACGGTGCCGATGGCGCCGTACACGACGAAGAGAGCAATGTAATCACGCTCGATGCGCACGCAACGGACTGGAACGGAAAAACACGCATGATGTGTCGAATGCCAAGAATGAAATAATTAAAAATAAAACGAAGTAAGATGAAACAATATAAGTATAAAGTGAAAGGCGTGGAATACGCCGTGACAATACAAGGCATTGAAAACAATATAGCTAAGGTAGAAGTTAACGGTATTCCCTTTGATGTTGAACTGGCGGGCACGACATCGTTCTCGACTGTACCCGTGACGCCCGCTCCGGCTCCGGCATCCGCACCGGCGGCCCCGGCCGCAGCCCCGGCTGCCGCACCTGCCCCAGCACCGAAGCCTGCCGCAGCTCCGGCTCCGGCATCGGGTGCCGGCAAGGGCCTGAAAGCGCCGCTTCCCGGTGTGATTACGTCGATTAATGTGGCAGTCGGCCAGGCCGTGAAGAAAGGCGATACGGTATTGGTGCTTGAAGCGATGAAAATGGAAAACAACATTACGGCTGAGAGCGACGGTACGGTTACCGCAATCTGCGTTAATAAAGGCGATTCGGTGATGGAAGGAACCGTATTGCTGACAATCGGTTAATGAAAGTCCCGCTATGGAAGACTTTTGGCTTTTCGTTTCAACCAAGCTCGCCGATTTTCTGACTTATACGGGGTTTGCCTGCGCCACCTACGGTAATATCTTTATGATATTGGTGGGAGCATTTTTCGTATGGTTGGCCATCCGGCGCGATTTTGAACCTCTGTTGCTCATCCCGATAGGCCTCGGCATTATATTGGGAAATATACCTTTTAAGGCTGTCGGGCTCGAAGTCGGCCTTTATGAGGACAATTCGGTCTTGAATATCTTCTATTCGGGAGTAAAAGAGGGCTGGTATCCACCATTGGTCTTGTTGGGAATTGGAGCGATGACCGATTTTTCGGCATTGATCGCTAATCCTAAACTTTTGTTGATAGGAGGAGCCGCTCAATTCGGTATATTCGGAGCTTACATGCTGGCCTTGCTGTTAGGATTCGAGCCCAACCAGGCTGCCGGTGTGGCGATTATAGGAGGAGCTGATGGCCCGACCGCCATCTTCTTGTCCTCGAAACTTTCGCCCAACCTGATGGGGGCTATCGCCGTGTG
>CATXZX010000115.1 GCA_958404085.1 uncultured Prevotellaceae bacterium
ATTGTTACGCGACTTGCAGGTAACAGGTTTGGCCTGTACGCCATCGTATGCCCTCTATTTGGCTGAAGCTATGGATAAATTCGGTATATCGAAGCGTGATATCCATTTGCGTGTCGGGGCATTTGGCGCGGAACCTTGGGGCGAAAATATGCGTAAGGAGATAGAAGAACGGTTGGGACTCAGCGCTTATAATATATACGGCCTGAGTGAAATCATGGGACCGGGTGTTTCGCATGAGTGTGAGTGTAAATGCGGATCGCATATAATCGAAGATCATTTCTATCCTGAAATAATTTCTCCCGAAACATTGCGTCCGCTCCCGTATGGTGAGCAGGGAGAACTTGTCTTTACGACTTTGACAAAAGAGGGTATGCCGCTTTTGCGTTACCGTACCAAGGACCTTTGTTCGTTAACGGAAGGCGTTTGCGATTGTGGCCGTACCAGTGTGCGTATGAGTCGGATTGTGGGCCGGAGCGACGATATGTTGATAATCCGTGGTATTAACGTGTTCCCGTCGCAGGTAGAGAGTGTTGTGCTTAGCTTTCCGGAGTTCGAGCCCCATTATATGTTGGTAGTGGACAGAGTCAATAATCTGGATACATTGCAAGTACAGGTTGAGGTCCGCAAGCAATACCTTTCCGATGAGATAAAGGACATGATGAACCTGAAGCGCCGGTTGAGCGAACGGCTTAAAAGTGTTTTGACTGTAAGTGCTGACGTGAAACTCGTAGAACCTAACAGCATACAGCGTTTTGAGGGAAAATCGAAGCATGTGATAGATAAGCGCATCGTTAAATGATAAAAAGAATAATAATATGACAATCAAACAAATTTCAGTGTTCATCGAGAATAAATCCGGACGGATTAACGATGTAACTAAGATTTTGGCAGAACAGCATATCAATATGCACGCATTCAGTATGGCTGAAACCGCAGACTTCGGCATTTTGCGCCTGATCGTCTCGGATGTGGAAAAAGCTGTATGCGCATTGTCGGAATCGAACTTTGCCGTGATACAAACTGATGTCGTATGTATACAGTGCGATAATACGCCTGGTTCTTTGTCCGTCATCCTCGATTCGCTGGCTGCCGAAAATATATTTATTGAATACATGTATGCTTTTGCACAAGGAGACACCGCGCATGTGGTCATTCGTCCGACAAATATGGAACGTTGTGTGGAAATATTGACGAAACGCAATTGCAGTATGTTGGAAAATAATACATTGTAAGGAATTAATAAAGAACAATGGCTGCACCTTTGGCGGAACGTTTGCGCCCTAAATCGTTGTCTGAATACATTGGCCAGAAACATTTGGTCGGTCCGGATGGGATTTTGCGGAAAATGATAGACTCAGGACGGATTTCCTCGTTTATCCTGTGGGGACCTCCGGGGGTCGGTAAAACAACGTTGGCCCATATCATTGCCAATACGCTGAAAACGCCGTTTTATACACTTAGTGCGGTAAATAGTGGCGTGAAAGAAGTGCGCGAGGTGATAGACCGGGCCAAGAAGGGGCGCTTCTTCGATACCGTAAGCCCTATTTTATTTATTGACGAAATACACCGTTTCAGTAAATCGCAACAGGATTCGTTGTTGGCTGCTGTCGAGGCCGGAACTGTAACGCTGATAGGCGCAACGACGGAGAATCCCTCGTTTGAGGTGATACGTCCCTTACTTTCACGTTGCCAAGTATATGTATTGAAGAGTTTGGGCAAGGAAGATTTGCTCGAATTGCTCCATCGTGCGCTTGAGGTCGATGACATTTTGAAAGAACGTCAGGTACAGTTGCAGGAAACAGATGCCATCTTGCGTTATAGCGGTGGCGATGCACGCAAACTGCTGAATATTCTCGATATCATTGTATCGGCCGAAGGCGAACCTCCGATTGTTGTGACCGATGAAAAGGTTGTCGACCGTCTTCAGCAGAATCCGTTGGCTTATGATAAAGATGGAGAAATGCACTATGACATCATTTCGGCTTTTATCAAAAGTATCCGGGGCAGCGACCCCGATGCGGCACTCTACTGGCTGGCACGCATGGTGGAGGGAGGCGAGGACCCATTGTTTATTGCTCGCCGCCTTGTCATATCGGCGAGTGAGGACATAGGCCTTGCCAATCCCAACGCATTACTTTTGGCAAATGCGGCTTTCGATGCCGTCAATAAGATCGGATGGCCCGAAGGGCGGATTCCGTTGGCTGAAGCAACGGTGTATTTGGCAACAAGTCCGAAAAGTAATTCAGCCTATATGGGCATTAACACCGCTCTCGAGTTGGTTCGGAAAACGGGTAATGCGCCTGTACCTCTTCATTTGCGCAATGCTCCGACCCAACTGATGGAAGAACTGGGTTACGGTGACGGGTATAAATATGCGCATGATTATCCCGGAAATTTTGTCCGTCAGCAGTTTCTTCCCGATAGTCTGAAGAACAAACGCCTGTGGTTTGCGCAACAGAACCCGGCCGAAAATAAGTTGCGTGAACGCATGGAGCAACTATGGGGGTATGACTTCGGAATGCCTCCGAAACAATAAGGTGCTGTTACTCGTAGAGTGAATAAATTCCTCTGTATTTTATTCCGCACATAAAATGGAATAAATTACAGAGGTCATTTTTATGGTATACAGTCTTGCCTTTTCAGAAGAAAAAGTGACTGACTACCGTTATTACCAATACAAGTAACATTCCTGTAATATACCATGTGAAAACCACGAGGGTTAATTGTCCTAACGTTTTGGCTAAAGTTGTCGCTCCCCACTCATCCTTTATAATATATGCCACATTTTTCCAGCCGCTTATACTCTTTCTTTCTTCCCATATTCGGGAGATGACGAAGAATAGGAATATCACTAATATAATAGCAGATACACCAACACCGAACCAATGACTTAAAATTAAGGTCGTTCTTAGCCATTCATATTTACCGATAGGCTTATATTCGTCTATAAGCAAATCTTCAGGCAGTTCGTAGTATTGCAATTTTGTGTAATTGATTTTCCTATAATTTTTGAGATCGATGGATCTGTGTCCCTTGCCCACATTCGTTGCATCTTTAGGCTTCAGCATCCATGTCATATAATAAGAATCTGAATCTGTATTTTGAACTGCCAAAATGCCAATGGTACGTAAAGTATTGTTCTTCAGTATACTGTCGTTGTCTAAGCCTGTGATGGAATCTCCTATGGCCTTGTTTTCACGACAAAATGCATAATCCACCAATCGGCAACCAGATTTCACGGTATGATATATGTTCTGGACCGACGAGTATTTGTTACTGCGAATTACCCGTATTTGCCATAAATCGTTCGACTTTTCGTGAGTAGCTGAGTCTTCAAGTAATACAAGCATCATCATGGTGGTGTCACACAAAGCATTGTTGATACTCAGTTCTACCATTTCGTCCCCTTGTTCCGGTTGCTTATATCCCGATACTCGCAGGTTAAATGGCAATTGTGAATAACTGGTCTTGTCGGGAAGCTGTGTTATTGTTGGCTGGGGTGTATATATAGGCTTTGGAGTTGTCTGTTGTTCTGTTTTTTTATGTTGCCTTTGTTCGTTTTCGTGTAATTGTTTCTGTGATAGTGTTTCCTGTTGGATCGTTTGAGCCGTGTTTCGGGTAATATTGCCCAATCTGAAGTTTATTTCTTGTTCGTAGCCATTATTCTGTGTGAGATAATATACATCACATTCGCTAAGTCCTTGGGTATTGGGTATAAAATTCTGTTGGCACTTTCGTTTCCATTCTTCATAACTACAAGTAGATGGGTATGGAATTACATAGAAATTGGCATAGACATTGTAGATGATAGGAACTTTTATTCCATCGTAAGATGACTGAGCCATGAGATGTAATTTACCTCCGTTTTGTGCGACAATGAATTTCCTTATCGGACACTCCACTGTATTGAAAGCCGGAAGCATTGTTTCTTTGTACTTCAAGACATAGTAACCGTTTCCTTCCTGTGACATGTTGTAATAGTCTGTAGGCTCAAACATTACGTTTTGGGACTCAATGGTATAACGCATCGCAAAGTTATTTATACCATAATTTGTGTTATTGGAAAATGTTGGATAGATACCGGTTAACTGTGATGCACTCTTTACATTGTCAAGGCATACTATTACATGACGTTCCCTTATGTTTTCCACTTTTTCTCCTTTATAAGTGAGTGCGATATCGCCGGAACGAACTGTGAAAAGACCGATGGCGCTTGGAACATCAGTAATAAGGCCTATGATCATGGCTATAGAACTCATAGGAGCAATAAACCATTTTGCTATTTTCTTTGTTGGTACAATATTGAATTTCACGTCAATTATAAAATTAATGAGTCTGAATCTTGCAACGGTACAAATTTAAATTGTTTTTCTCAATATTTCAAATTTAGAGAAGGACTAGTTTCTTGAGGGGAGGATTTCGGATAAGACGTTGACGAAGCCTGATAAGACCGTTATGTCCTACAATCGGTAACATCGCGGAGGTATTTTGAAAAACGGGCCTTCCGGTTCGAAAAAGCAGGGAGATATTTGGCATTGTTCAGTCGCAGCAAGCATCTTTTTCCGGGATATTTCCGAATGTTAGTGACGGTGGCGATGCAATTGACGGTCGTCAGTCGTCAGAATTGTGTATCTTACTCTTGATTACTGAAATATTCTTTCAGAAGTAAAAAGAAGGCCGAACTCCCGGTAGCGGTGTTCAGCCTTGATTCTGCGAGCCGTGAAAAAAGTTTTATCGGTTGCGGATGGTTTTCTTTCTTCTTGTTTTACAGCGGATACTCCTCGAATGCGTATAACACGGTCGAGAGATAGCGTTCGCCCGTATCGGGCAGTATGGCAACAATCCTTTTTCCTTTGTTCTCGGGGCGTCGGGCTATTTTTAGGGCTGCACAGAGTGATGCTCCCGACGAGATACCTACAAGGAGTCCTTCTTTTTGAGCCAATGTGCGCGATGTACGTATGGCATCGTCGTCGGTGATTCGGACCACTTCGTCCACAACTTCAGGATGATAGTTCTTGGGAATGAATCCGGCTCCGATTCCTTGAATTTTGTGCGGTCCGGCCTGTCCTCCCGACAATACGGGAGATGCGTCGGGCTCTACGCCGACCACGTATATCGACGGATTGTGTGCCTTGAGTCCTTTGGCGGTACCGCTTATTGTACCTCCTGTTCCTACGGTCGCTACCAGGATGTCGATGTTCCCGTTTGTATCGTTCCATATTTCTTCCGCTGTCGTACCGACATGCGTGTCGGGATTTGCAGGATTCTCGAATTGCTGGAAGATGATGGAGTCGGGGATTTGTTCTTTCAGTTCATTGGCGCGTTTGATGGAACCTGCCATACCTTCTGAGCCCGGTGTCAGGACCAAAGTGGCTCCTAAAGCCTTCAATAGATTCTGGCGTTCCATACTCATGGTTTCCGGCATGGTCAGGATAACTTTGTAATTCTTTACGCGTGCAACCCATGCAAGGCCTACACCCGTATTGCCGCTCGTGGGTTCGATGATGACTGAACCAGGTTTGAGAGTTCCGCTTTTTTCAGCCGTTTCTATCATGTGGTAAGCGATGCGGTCTTTGATGCTTCCTCCGGGATTGAAAAATTCGAGTTTGGCCATAATGTGTGCGTCCAAGTTCTCTGTTTTTTCGATGCGGTGGAGTTCCAGCAGGGGCGTGTTGCCAATCAGTTCGGTCAGGGTGTGATAGATTTTTTCCATACTATTATGTTTGAATTTGATTGTATGTTGCAAAGGTAATGCAAGCCGGATGCAATAGAGCCTACTCTTTTTGCTGAGGCGTAGCTTATCTTATGCAAAGATAGAGTACAATGTCGAGAAATCCGGAGTGGGGTATGAATGAAGATGTTGCGTTTACGCATTTTTAGCAGTGGAAGAAGAGACTGTTCTGCTTAAAAACGCTACATTTGCAAATAGTTTTCTTAAATGTGTGTTTTCGTTTTATGGAATATGCGGAGTCATTGGATCTTTAAGATTTTATTGCTGAACAGCTTGCTCTTGTCGCAAGTAGCGTTTTCGGCTCATGCAGTTGAAGCGGACAGTGTCGTGAAACGGAGAAATATAATCCAGAAGATCTCGGATTATCTGGCAGAATCGGATAAGCCCGATTCGACGAAAAAAGTGGATTTCGGTATTTTGGGAGGGCCGCATTATGCTTCCGACTCCGGTTTGGGTCTTGGGTTGGTGGCTTCGGGGCT
>CATXZX010000116.1 GCA_958404085.1 uncultured Prevotellaceae bacterium
TAAAATTCGTTACTCTCGCGCCTTTTTTGTATCTTTGGCCGCTCGTTCTTCATTGAACACGTTGCAAAGATACAGTATTCTGTATTAACAACAAAATTTTTGGAGCAAAATATTTCAATATTCTGTATTTATGAGTGCAAAAAATGACATATCAGCCCGGTTTATAGAAGCATACGAGGCTTTACTTATAAGAAAGGATGTAAGTGACAAACGAGATTTCGCCACTAAATTAGGCATTAGTGCTTCTATGGTAACCGAAATCTCAAAAGGGAGAAGCAGTGTTGGAACCTCAGCAATACAGAATATTGTATCTCAATTAAACGTAAGTGCAGAATGGTTGCTAACGGGTAGGGGAGAGATGTTTACTGATGAATCGACAACAATCGCCAAGCAACAACCTGTTATAGCCGATGAACGTTTGGTGACACAAGGTGTTACCCCCGAACTCATCACGGAACTACTCAATCGCATTACAGAACAAGCAGCCGAAATAGGTCGCCTACAGGAACAAATACGGCAAATGACTATTGAAAAAGAAAAGCATGTATCGGATGCACCCATTTCTGGTACTGCAAATGTCGGGTAGGAGGATTCATTCTACATGTACGCCGCTGAAATGCTACGTGCGTTATTCTGTACTTGAAATGTACCCTATTTCCGCCTGAGTTTGTCCCCCTCCCTTTGGTGTCCCCTTCCATTACGCCACAATAACTGCCGGTATTCCCGATTTTATGGGCTTCTACAGGAGGATAGGAGAGAAAAACGGTGGTTTTTGAGGTGGGGGTATCACCGCAAAAATCGGGGGCGAAATTAAAATTATGGTATTTATACCCCTCCCCCGTGCGTACCCTCAAAACCCACTTTTGTAACCCTAAACTTCAAAAGGTGTAACCCTAAACTGTAACCCTTAATGTAACCCTAACTCCAGAATCGGCCTTTTAGGCATAAAAAAAGGAGGCGTGACAACCTCCCGTAAAAACATCGGCAAAATGCCGTTCATATTGCGTTCTAAGCCCACCGAAACATCATTCTTTAGAATGACCGCCAGAGCCGCCAGAAATAAGCGTAGATTGCTTTATTATAGCCCGTTTCGTGCATACCGTACCATTGCCGGACAACCCTGCGTGCAGCAGGTAATTCTTCGTTGCGCCCACCTGTTCAGCCGTCAAAACCGTATAAACCGCCGAAATGCTGCTGAAATACCAGTCTTTCCGCTTCGTTCCGTCTATTCCGTGCGTCAAATGCACATGTATAACCTTTGCCATATCATTATCTTTTTCGTGTGCAAATATACCAAATAATCATTATATGGAATATATTTGATATTCTATTTATTAAAAACGAGACACAAAAAAAGCGGCACGAACCGCCGCCACTCCCCTACTCTACCTGACCTCAATCCCATGTAAACCCGATGTAAGCCGGAACAAACTGATCCGCAAACTTTCGCAGCCTCAACAGCCCCTCCACGTAAACCAAAATTAAACCCACGTAAACATTTCGTTTTGCACCGCCGTCTACTCCAATCTTCCACAACTATTTGAACATCAAAGGCTTTCAACACCTTTCACCCCTACCCTACTCTATACGCTTCGTTTTGTGCCCCATAAAATGTACGAACTGCCCCCGAAGCCTATCCCAGCATTACATTCAACTTGAAAAAGCCGCAAATCGTGCAACGGCTACGCTATGCGGTGAAAAACGCTGGAAACGCAATTGTATATGGAAACACATACCAACTCTTTGTTTGGGACAAGAACGGCTGGAAACAAGTGTGGTCCCGAACAGCCGATACGCATAACTGGAGTGATACGGATTTGAATACCGAAAATCTCTATTGGCTGCATAATCCTACACAAAGCACAGAAGAAATGCCTTTCACCATTGACGAAAAAGGCCGGCAACATTTTGTGCTTGATTTTCTATTATAACATAAATAGGTTCATATAAAACTAATGAATAATTGTCACTGATGAAGAGTTTATATGCCCTCTCTCAATTCATAATGCACCCCAAAAGTTAGACACAAGACTTTTGGGGTGCAGTTCAATTCGGATGATTATTTTAAAAACTGAGAATAAAAAATGATCGACGCATACAAATCATTGTTGAGTATGCGCCGATCATTTTAAGATATTTCGTAACTTTCTAAATAGATGACTTCTTTAAAAAGAATTCTTACTGATTCTGTTCCATCTTAGCTTTCAATTCAGCCAAAGCATCGATATCACCGAGCGTGGTTGCAGCCGCCTGATTCTGGATAACCGGAGTGTCTTCTTTCTTTGCAGCTTTCTTTGCAGCATTAGCAGTTTTCTTTTCAGCACGAGCTTCTGCACGCTGAGCATCTTCGAAAATGCGACTATGCGACAGAATGATACGTTTGCTCTCTTTGTTGAATTCAATTACCTTGAAAGGAAGTTTTTCATTCAACTGAGCATGGCTTCCGTCTTCTTTAACCAAATGCTTCGGCGTTGCAAAACCTTCGACACCATATTCGAGCTGGATTACCGCACCCTTGTCAAGCATCTCTACAATTGTACCCTCATGAACAGAATCGAGTGTAAAGATTGTCTCGAAGACATCCCAAGGATTCTCTTCCAACTGCTTGTGGCCAAGGCTCAAGCGACGGTTTTCCTTGTCTATCTCAAGTACGATAACTTCTATCTCAGCACCAATCTGAGTAAATTCAGACGGGTGTTTGATTTTCTTCGTCCAAGAGAGGTCTGAGATATGGATTAAGCCGTCAACACCTTCTTCAATTTCAACAAATACACCAAAGTTCGTGAAATTACGTACTTTTGCAACATGTTTGCTGCCTACGGGGTACTTCGTATCAATATCTTTCCAAGGATCTTCTTTCAACTGTTTGATGCCAAGAGACATCTTACGTTCTGTGCGGTCAAGCGTCAGGATAACAGCTTCTACCTCGTCACCAACTTTCATGAAGTCCTGTGCAGAGCGCAGGTGCTGGCTCCAACTCATTTCAGATACGTGGATCAGACCTTCTACACCCGGAGCTATTTCGATAAATGCACCGTAGTCTGCCATCACGACAACCTTACCTTTTACCTTATCGCCAACTTTCAAATCAGGATCAAGTGCATCCCAAGGATGCGGAGTCAACTGTTTCAGACCAAGAGCAATGCGTTTCTTTTCATCGTCGAAATCAAGAATAACGACATTAAGTTTCTGATCGAGTTCAACGATTTCTTTCGGATCATTTACACGACCCCAAGACAAATCTGTAATGTGAATCAATCCGTCAACACCGCCCAAATCGATAAAGACGCCATAAGAAGTAATATTCTTCACCGTACCTTCAAGTACCTGACCCTTTTCGAGCTTACCGATTATCTCTTTCTTCTGCGCTTCGAGTTCAGCCTCGATCAATGCCTTGTGCGATACAACGACATTCTTGTATTCCTGATTAATCTTAACAACCTGGAATTCCATCGTCTTACCAACGAATACATCGTAATCCCGAATTGGCTTGACATCAATCTGAGACCCAGGAAGGAATGCTTCGATACCGAATACATCCACAATCATACCGCCCTTCGTACGGCATTTGATATAACCCTTGATAATTTCCTTGTCCTCAAGAGCCTTATTAACACGTTCCCAAGACTTACTTGCGCGTGCTTTTTTATGAGACAAAACCAACTGGCCTTTTTTGTCCTCTTGATTTTCAATGTAAACTTCGACTTTGTCACCCACTTTTAAATCGGGATTGTAGCGGAAATCGTTCATTGGGATGATACCATCGCTTTTGTAGCCGATGTTGACCACTACTTCGCGTTTGTTCATAGCAATAACGGTTCCTTCAACGACTTCGTGTTCATTTACTTTGTTCAACGTGTCGTCATAAGCCTTTTCAAGCTCTTCCTTGTTCTGCGCCGAAACGACAGAGCCATCCTCATAGGCTGCCCAGTCGAAATCTTCCAGCGGGGTAACATTCTTAAAATTGTTCATTAATTTGTTGATTAAAAAATTTATTAATAGCGTTAGACATTATATGGATCTAAACCGGCGCAAAGGTACACATTTTTTTTAGACTGAGCATTTTTTTGACAGAAAAATCTCCTATTCAGTCAGATAGCAGGGCATATATTTCCTTTTTCTTCCATTTTAATGTAACTTCGCTCCCGTAAATACGAACTTTCGCCTATAAGTTATGAAAAAAAACGGTTGGTATCATTGTTTGCCCGTGCTTTTTATGAGCATCGCACTGACAGCTTGTAAAAAAAATACAGCACAGATAGAAGTTTCTCCTGTCAATACAGACACATTGCTCATTTCAGTGGAAGACTCCACCTTGTACGGAATAGCCGGTGAACATGGAATGAGTACATTTAGCCTTATAACCGACTCGGGCGACACCCTACTAATGAGTAAAACGTCAGAAGACGGTAACTATGGAACTTTTTATGGTTCCATATCAGAGGGAAACCGTTATGCAGTCATAGCAGCGGACGATAAAGAGACTGTTGTTTCTGCCATCAACATAACTGAACTGGGACGTTTTGTCGAACACTATTCCATATTCAACGGCCGTTTGATATTTTTCGGTAATGAACGGCGCGATACGGTGCAGATCATATCCATGGACCGCGATTCGCTCGTCATCCGCTATAACGACAATCACAGCGAAAGACTTTTACCAAAGTCCTGACTGTCCCTTGCATTTTTTATTCCGACTCATCGGAAAACGTCAAATGGTAGTCCATCAGTTTTTTAATGGGCTTCTGCAACACGGTGCCCATACGATACCCCTCGGCCTCGGCAGCCATTTTCAATTCAGACTGAAAATGAAAGGCAACGCTCCCCGTAAAATGCACCGGAAGCACATGAGCCTTGGGATAATGCCGCAAATTCTTTTTAAAGAACGCCCGGAAATTTTCTACCAGAAACATCTGAAGTTCTGCGCGGTGACGAGCTATGAACGGAGCCAGCGAGGCTAAAAAGCGATTCGGAAAAGACTCTCGATACACACGCTGTATGATTTCAGCCGTCGTGAGCCCGGTTTCTTCAAAAAAGGCTTTATATAGCGTGTCGGAAACCGAACCTTTCAACACTTCACCTATTATTTTTTTTCCTAACACAGCCCCACTCCCTTCATCACCCAGTATAAAACCGAGCGGCGATGTATTGGCCTTAATACAACAGCCATCATAATAACAACTGTTCGAACCTGTCCCCAAAATACAGGCTATGCCCTCTTGCCTGCCGCACAAGGCACGAGCAGCTCCCAACAAATCGGAATGAACATGAACCGCAGCATGCGGAAAAATCCGTCGGATACACTGCGACAACAACGGACTCTTCGTGTCTGTGCAGCCAGCTCCGTAAAACCAGACAGATGTAATTTCCACATTATATAATAAAGGAAGCACCGTTTTCGCCAAATCCGCGACAATGGAACTTCCGTTCTGCAAACAGGGATTGATTCCCGCTGTCTGAAAACGGATTGTTTGTTGCGAATCTTTGTCCATTCCATACCAATCGGTCTTTGTCGAACCACTATCTGCTATGATTATCATCTTTTTACTTGTTATTTTAAAAAAACACCACCAATCTTATACCTGATGAGTAATGACAAAAATAAGCAAAATCCCAGAAATCTACCCCTTTAATCCGGATGTTTATCTATTCAGGCATACCATCATGCGGAATAAATCCAATAGAAAACGTCACGAAATCCGTACTTGTAACTTCATTTTCCGAAGGACACAGGCCAACGAAGGCGCCAAAGGTTCACGTTCCAACATATCTACATAACCATTCAGTTCCCGCATCAGTTCCGGACTGGAGGAACAAAGCCGATAGGCTATTTTTACAGATAGAACCCGAATGCTGTCAGGCAGACCGGCCACAGACAAACTATTCAGACAAAAATTCAACAAGTCCAATGACCACCCAATCTTTTTTTGCCGTTCGATGAGTGTAAGGAAAAGGCGTTTCCGGGTCGGCTCCACATCTGTTTGAAGTGTCTGCACCAGCATAGGCTGCCGGTTCCGAAGCCATTGTACAGAATCTATATCAAAATGTGTAAAAATCCAAGCCGCATTATTCGAGATTCGTTTGTTTTCATGGAAAAGCAAACGAAACAAAACCTGTTTGTGCAGCGGTCGGTTGCGATGCTCTCTTTTTGTGGGGATGCCACTATTTGTTGTTG
>CATXZX010000117.1 GCA_958404085.1 uncultured Prevotellaceae bacterium
ATCGTCGGCGCCAAAAGGGCGCGTACGGTACATGTACCGTACGCATAGAGGCCGACGGCCTGAAGCCCGCCGTACTGAAACTGAACATCAAATAAAACAGATTCATAACCCGTCCGGATGCAATAACGGCAAGATATTGCATCCGGACTATATACTCAATCTCATAATAAAATGAAACAAAAAAATACAGGTACAGCCCCGCTTTGGCGAAAATGGCTGTTGGGACTATTCCTTGTGTGTTGCGTAGTCCCGACAGGTGCGGCAACCGGCCGCAGTCTGATGAAGTCGCCCTCCGGACAGGTACGGGCAGAAGTATGGACCGAGAACGGTTCCTTGAAATACAAGATAGACCACAACGGAAGGCCCGTATTGTGTCCTTCGGCCCTGCGGTGGAGTGTCGGCAGTGCCGTCATGGGCCTACAGACGGAAATCGTTTCCGTTTGCAAGGAAAAGAAAGTATGCTCCGAATACCCTTTTCTGGGAAATCATTCGACCGCGCACAACGTGTATGCTCCCTATACGCTGACGCTGAGAGAGAAGAACGGTCGGAATTACCGCGTAGAATTCCGTCTGTACGACGACGGAGTGGCTTTCCGCTACCTCACGACGACAGACTGCGTAAGCCTTATCGACGACCAGACTACGTTTGTACTGCCGGTCGGCACAACGTGCTGGATGCAGCACAACATCAACTATTACGAGGCAAACTACAAGCGTTACGAGGCCGGCAAGTTTGCCGACGGCCTCAAGGCCGGTCCTCCAGTGACAGTGGAATACGGCAAAGGACTATATGCCTCGATTACCGAAGGCGGGCTGGTTAATTTCGGCGGTATGGCGCTGAAGACCAACTCGTCGAACAGTCTGGAATGCCTGCTTTCGGGCCGGACCCTCCTGACCGGCCGGGTAGCCACACCCTGGCGCGTGGTGATGACCGGCTCGCTGGACGATTTGGTGAACAACGACATCGTGACCGACGTGTCCGAACCGTTATCGCCGGTGTTCCGGGGCAACATAGACTGGGTCAAACCCGGCAACTGCGCGTGGAGCTGGCTGGCCGGTTACGGGGTCACACTGGACAACATGAAGCGCTTTACCGACTGGGCGGCCGAACTGAGTATTCCCTACAACTTAGTGGACGAAGGATGGAGCCACTGGGAAGACAAGGCCAACGGCCGCGACTGCTGGCAGATGGTAAAGGAACTGGCCGACTATTCGGCCGCCAAAGGCGTAAAGCTATGGCTCTGGAAGGCCTACCCCGACCGCAGGGGTATCCCCGGCATACAGACTGCCGAAAAACGCCGCGCCTTTTTCAAAAAGTGCAAAGATCTGGGCATTGCGGGGCTGAAGATAGACTTCTTCGATGCCGAGACGCAGACCGTGACCAAATTCTATGCAGACGCGTTGCGCGATGCCGCCGAATTCGGGCTTATGATAAACTTCCACGGAAGCAACAAGCCCACGGGCCTGTCGCGCACATACCCCAACGAACTCTCCCGCGAAGGAATCATGGGCCTGGAGTTCGGCAGTTCCCATGCCGAACAGGATGTCGTCACGCCCTTTACACGTTTTTTGGCCGGACACGCCGATTTTACGCCCATGGCTTTCCAGCCGCGCCGCATGGGCAATACCACCGAGGCACACCAGATAGCCGTAACGGCAGTATTCCTTTCGCCCTTGCGTTGCTACGGCGGCCGTCCGGAGGATTACCTCAAACATCCGGCACGCGAGATATTCCTGTCTATCCCCACCGTATGGGACGAGACCCACGTGTTGCCGGGAAGCGAGATAGGCGAACGTGTACTGTTGGCCAAGCGGAGCGGACGCAACTGGTACATTGTGGGACTGGGGAACAAACAAGTATCAAATCAGGAAGTACGGCTTGACTTTCTGCCCAAAGGTACAGCGTACCGAACGACAGTCGTTTCGGACCTCCCCGACGGAACCTGCCGCATAACGACCGGTACGGCCGACCGGTCAACACGTCTGAATCTGTCGATGAACGCAGGCGGAGGTTATCTGGCCCGGCTACAACCCACTGACTGACGGACGACGTATTCCGCAAAAAAGACACATAGAAAACGAGTCCCGCCTCTCCTTTTACGGAAAAGAGGCAGGACTCGTTCTATTTTTCCCACACGTAATAACGGAGGTCAGTCAGCGTTTTTACTGAATCGCGTCCACGTCTTTCAGATTCCGCATAATCTCTTCGTCAGAAGGAGCGAAATCCACCAGATCGCCGGACAAGAACTGGTCGTAAGCGGCCATATCGATCAGACCATGTCCCGACAGGTTGAAAAGCAGCACTTTCTTTTCGCCGCTTTCCTTGCACTTGTTAGCCTCGCGTATCGTGGCCGCAATGGCATGGCAGGATTCGGGCGCCGGGATAATACCCTCGTGTTGCGCAAAGAAGACGCCGGCACGGAAAGATTCGCTCTGCTGGATATCCATTCCCTGCAGATACCCGTCTTTCAGCAACTGCGAGATAATGACCCCGGCACCGTGGTAACGCAGGCCGCCGGCATGGATATTGGCAGGCTGGAAATTGTGACCGAGCGTATACATGGGCAAAAGAGGTGTATATCCGCTCTCATCGCCGAAGTCATACTCGAACTTTCCACGCGTCAGCTTCGGACACGAAGCCGGCTCGGCGGCAATAAATTCCGTGGTTTTTCCTTCCAAAATATTGTGGCGCATAAAGGGGAAGGCGATACCGGCAAAGTTGGAGCCTCCGCCAAAGCATGCAATCACCTTATCGGGATATTCCCCGGCCATGGCCATCTGTTTCTCGGCTTCCAGGCCGATAACAGTCTGATGCAGGGCTACGTGGTTCAGCACCGAGCCCAACGCATACTTGCAGTTCGGCGTCGTGGTAGCCAGTTCGATAGCCTCGGATATGGCCGTGCCGAGCGAACCGTTGCACAACGGGTCGCGCGTCAGGATATCTTTTCCGGCACGCGTGGACATCGAAGGGCTGGCCGTCACCTGAGCGCCGAACGTCTGCATGATGCTGCGGCGGTAGGGCTTCTGCTGATAGCTTATCTTGACCATGTAAACGGCCAGTTCAAGCCCGAAGGCCCGACAAGCGTACGAAAGGGCGGCACCCCACTGCCCGGCACCTGTTTCGGTGGTCACATTCGTCACACCTTCCTGCTTGCAGTAGTAAGCCTGGGCCAGCGCCGAGTTCAGTTTGTGCGAACCGACGGGGCTCACGCTCTCGTTCTTAAAATAAATATGTGCAGGTGTGTCGAGCGCCTTCTCCAGTCCGTATGCCCGGACCAGCGGTGTGGAACGATAATACTTGTACATATCGCGTACCTGCTCGGGAATGTCAATCCAGGCATCCGTCTGGTTCAGTTCCTGACGCGAGCAGGCTTCATTGAATATGGGCATTAAATCCTCCGGAGTAACGGGCTGATGCGTTTTGGGATTCAGAAAAGGCATCGGTTTATGGATCATGTCCGCCTGAATATTGTACCACTGAGTAGGAATCTCGGACTCAGGTAAAATAAAACGTTTCGATTCTTTATTCATAACATTGATTTTGAGAGAGCAAAAATACAAAAAAGAAACAAGAATGTGCCCAAAGTACGAGAAATAGGGACATTTATCCGCGAAAAGCCCTCTTTCCTGTCCATCGGACACACCCGTGCCGGCCGGAAGATCCTGCGTTCCCTTTTACTCGTCGAAAAGCGAACGCAACGGCCCTGTCAGGTTGTAGCTCATGCGGTGATAGGGTGTCGTACCGTAGCGGCGGATGGCCTCGCGATGCTCGCGGGTGGGATAACCGGCGTTCCGGTCCCATCCGTAACAGGGATATTCCTCGTGGAGGCGCTTCATGTAGTCGTCGCGGTACGTCTTGGCCAGAATACTGGCTGCGGCTATGGACAGAAACTTGCCGTCGCCCTTCACCACCGCTGTATGGGGCAGTCCGGGGTATGGGTCAAAACGGTTTCCGTCTATCAGCAGGGCTTCGGGACGCACACCGAGTGCATCGACGGCCCGGTGCATGGCCAGAAACGAGGCATGCAGGATGTTTATACGGTCTATTTCTTCGGGTTCCACCACTCCTACGGCCCAGGCCACGGCATCGCGTTCTATCTCCTCGCGCAAGCGGTAACGCTGGCGGGCCGTCAGTTTCTTGGAATCGTCGAGCGCGTCGTTCCGGTAGTCGGGCGGCAAGATGACAGCCGCTGCATACACACTGCCGGCCAGGCATCCGCGTCCTGCCTCGTCGCACCCGGCTTCCACCACGCCCGGCGTGAGGAAGGGCAACAGCGGCCCGTGTTTCTCCACCGGACGACTCATTGCAGGCGGACGGCCGTGCCGCTGCATGTCACCATCAGCATGCTTCCGTTCGCCCCCACGGTCTCATAATCCAAATCTATACCCACTACGGCATTGGCGCCCAGTCTTTCGGCCTCTTCGCTCATCTCGCGCAGTGCCGTTTCCTTCGCTTTGCGTAACACGGACTCGTACGAGCCGGAGCGGCCGCCGAAGAAATCGCGCAGACCGGCCAGCATATCGCGAAAGACATTGGTGCCGATGATGGTCTCGCCCGATACGACACCGTAATAAGACGTTATTTCATGACCTTCGACGGTCGGAGTGGTAGTCAGTAGCATAATCAAAAATTTTTAGCAGTTATTCTTTGTATCGTATCGGCCGGACAAGTCCGCGCCGCAGTGTGTCAGAACATGCGGCTCACCCGCTCGATGCCGTCGGCCAGCGCATCCACCTCTTCGCGGGTGTTGTAAAGAGCAAACGAAGCCCGCACCGTACCCTCGATGCCGAACCGCGTCATCAGCGGTTGGGCGCAATGATGCCCCGTACGCACGGCTATGCCGAGGCGGTCGAGGAGCGTGCCCATGTCGAGGTGGTGGATGTCGCCCACCAGGAAAGAGATGACGGCTTCCTTGCCCGGCGCAGTGCCGAAGATACGCATGCCGGGAATCGCCGTCAGGCGTTCGGTGGCATAACGGAGCAGGTCGGCCTCGTGGGCGGCTATGTTTTCCAAGCCCAGGCCCTCCACGTAGTCCAGCGCGCGGGCCAGCGCATGCGTACCTACATAATCGGGTGTACCGGCCTCGAACTTATACGGCAGTTCGGCATACGTCGTTTTCTCAAAACTGACCGTAGCTATCATCTCGCCGCCGCCCTGATAGGGAGGCATGCGCTCCAGCCATTCCTCGCGCCCGTAGAGTACGCCCACACCTGTCGGTCCGTACACTTTGTGCGCACTGAACGTCAGGAAGTCGCAATCCAGCTGTTGCACGTCGACAGGCCGGTGGGGAACACTCTGCGCTCCGTCTACCAAGATGGGCACACCGTGGGCATGGGCCACGTCGGCCATGCGGCGCACGGGATTGACGGTGCCGAGTACATTCGACACATGGGCCACACACACCAGGCGCGTATGTTCGTTGAACAGGCCTTCGTAGGTATCTTGCAACAGTTCACCCTCGTCGCTCATGGGGATGACGCGCAACCTGATGCCACGCTCCTCGCCCAGGAGCTGCCACGGCACAATATCGGAATGGTGTTCCATTGCCGATACAATCACCTCGTCGCCCTCGTGGAGCAACCGGCCGAACGACGATGCCACCAGGTTGAGGCTCTCGGTCGTTCCGCGCGTAAAAACTATCTCGTTGGCCGAACGGGCGCCTATGAAGCGGCGCACCCGTTCGCGGGCCTGCTCGTGCAGGTCGGTGGCCTGCTGCGAAAGGAAGTGTACGCCGCGGTGTACGTTGGCGTTCACCGAATAATATTCCTCGACCATGGCATCTACCACACAGCGCGGTTTTTGCGTCGTGGCAGCGTTGTCCAGGTAAACCAGCGGGCGGTCGTAGACCGTGCGGGAGAGGATGGGGAAATCTTCGCGTATTTTCTGAATGTCGTACATGGATTTTTTTGTTTTCAGGTAAAGGCATCGCTGTGCCGGAACGGCAAAATTACGCTTTTTTCCGTTACCAGCCTTATTGCCGGAGGCCAAATCGCGTCGCGGCGGACGGTTTAGAAACCGTAAATCTCTTTCAACTTTTCGCCCAGTTCCTCGCCTCTCAGACCGACGGCCACGATTTTGCCCGTCGGGTCAACCAACATTGTCGCCGGAATGCTGTTGACACCATACGTGGCGGCGGCGATGCTTTGCCATGTGG
>CATXZX010000118.1 GCA_958404085.1 uncultured Prevotellaceae bacterium
TGACCCGACGACGGGACAGATGGGTTCGCGTGGTACGACGGTTACGGCTACGGTGCGCAACAACCGCTTGGCCGATATCATGAATTCCCATATTATAGTACACGAGAACGACGAGGCGACTACCGGTATCATGAGCGGTAATGAATACTTCGTAACGAAAGCCGGTAATGCGGTGAAAGTTACGGGCTTTAAAACGGATGAGCATGGTCAGCTTTCGGACCAAGTGCCAGGTTTCCATGTACAGGGTGCATGGCAGTTGGAACGCGATTCGTTCTGTACGGTTCAGAAAATCTATGACCGTCGTCGTGAAACGTCCGGTTATGGTAACGGTATGACGTACATCATCGACCGTCCCATCCAGAATACGTTGAAGTCTGTGTACAATGTGCTTTCGAAAAATAATTCGGGAAGTGAAGACCATATCTTCAGCGAGTTCTATGAACTTTGTAACGTAGACCGTCAGTTGCTCGAAAATATCGGTATCGGTGAAGATGCGTTGACTTCTACCGATAGGAATAAGGAAATAAACAAGTATATGATCTTTACGGTTGAGAATACCTGTGTGGATCAGAATGTCCGTTTCTTCAATTCTTATCGCTACACCGTTTATGTACCGACGAACGAGGCTATTCAGGAAGCCTATAAGAACGGTCTGCCTACTTGGATGGATGTTAATCAGGTTGTTGCAGAACGTGACGAAATGCTTCAGAATGCATCTGAAAGTGAACAGGATGCAATTCGAAAAGAGTATAACGAGAAGGCTAAGCTGATGGTAACCTGCATCATCAACTTCGTGAAATATCACTTCCAGGATGCTTCCATCTTTAATGACAAGAACCCCATCGCCCTTCCCGATGATTTGGATGACGGTTACGAAACCGCTTGTGTGGATAATACGACGAACCGTTATATTAAGGTACGTGTAGCTTCCGACGGTAACCATACGATGAGGGTTTACGACCGCAACGGCAAAGTATGTCCGGTCATCGACGCACACAGCAACATCATGACGCGCGACATGGAGCTGGATGGTTCTTCTTTGGAAAGAGCTACATCGATTGAAACGTCTTCGTATGCAGTGGTACACCAGATCGACGGTTATCTGAACTTCATGGATACCAACAAGTACGGAAGTTTCAAGGATATGTTAGGAAATAAGAGTTTGAGCAGTATGTTCAGTAAACAGTATAGTATTAAGGAGTAATATAGAATACCATGGATAAGATAAAGTATTTATTATTTCTCGCTTTGTGTGCATGTCTGACGACATCGTATGCACAGAAACGTATTTCGGGTAACGTCTGGAGTAAGATGGATGGCCCGATCATGATGGCGAACGTAGTCGAGAGGGATGCCAACAACCGTATCGTCGAGGCTACGACTACCGATATGAATGGTAATTTCTCCATGACTATCCGTAATCCCAAGAATACCTTGGAAATTTCGTATGTAGGTTATCAGACAACGAAAATCTCTCCGATCGACAAGACAACGTATAAAATCGAGATGCGGGAGAAAAACCAGATCAAGGAAGTTGTCGTGAAAGGTGTGAAGAAACAGAATTCCGGCGGTCTGGTAATTCCTGAACGCGAGGTTTCTGTGGCTCAGCAGACATTGAACATGGATGATATGGAAGGTCTTTCGTTCGAAACGGCCGACCAGGCATTGCAGGGTCAGATTGCAGGTTTGGATATCGTTGTAAACTCGGGTAACCTCGGTTCCGGTACGACGATGCGTCTGCGTGGTGTGACTTCAATCAATGGTAATCAGGAGCCTTTGATCGTTGTGGACGGTAACATCCTCGACGACTACAACTCCGATGAACTCGACTTCGAGAGCCTCGACAATACCGAACAGTTTGCCCAGTTGCTTTCTGTGAACCCCGATGATATCCAGAACATCAAGGTGTTGAAAGACGCTGCCGCTATGGCTATCTGGGGTTCCCGCGGTGCAAACGGTGTACTCGAGATTACGACACGTCGCGGTAAACGCGGTAAGACACGCGTCGAGTTCAACTACCGTTTCAAAGGTTCGTGGCAGCCCGACGGCATGAAGATGCTGAGCGGTGACGAATATACGATGATGCTGAAAGAGGCGTACTTCAACCCGAAACAGAACAGTGTGACGTCCGACATCGTCGAATTGTCTTACGACCGTAACAGAACGGCTTACTTTGCCAACTACAACAAGAATACCGACTGGTTTGATGAGGTGACGCAGTTTGCACAGACTCACAACTACTCGTTGAACTTGACCGGTGGTGGTGAGAAAGCTACCTTCCGTGTGTCCGGTTCTTATGACCATGAAACGGGTACCATTATCAAACAGGAACTGGATCGTTTCAGTACGCGTATGGTGTTGGACTACTATGTGTCCGACCGTATCAAGTTCTCATCGAACGTGGCTTTGACCTATACGAACAACTTGAAGAACTATTCGGATATTTTGGCTGCCGCTTACAACGCAATGCCGAACATGAGTTTGACGCGTTGGGAATATGACATGGCACGCGACGATTTCTACGATACGGGCGAGTATTACCTGATGCCCCGCAGATACGGTGCAGCCGGCCCTGTGCCCGATGGTTATACTTCGTATTACCTGAACGATATGATCGGAAACGGTAATCCTGTTGCTACGGCTAATCTGGCATGGATCAAGGAGCAGACTTACAAGATTTCTCCGCAGTTCCAGATTGAGTACAAATTGCTCGGTAAATCGGATGACGAGACGCAGTTGAAGTATACGGGTGAGGTTTACCTGAATGCCTTCTCGATTTCAAACAGTTCTTTCTTCCCCGCTCAGCTGAGTTCGAATACTTGGTCGGACGGTTTGAACAAAACATCCAGCAGCGAGTCTAAGTCGATGTCTTTCACGACGCGTCATAGCTTGAACTTCAACCCGCACTTCTCGAACACCGACCATGCACTCGGTATGATGGTTCGTATGGAGATGTCTACCAGCAACAGCAATTCACAGAACATTTCTTCATCGGGTGTTGCCGGTGGTATCACCGACCCGACGGTAGGTGCTTACCTGACAGGTGCTTCGACCGGTACGGGCGAAAGTCACTGGGTAGGTTTCGTAGGTACGGCCCACTATTCGTATAAGAGTAAATACTCGATTACCGGTACGCTTCGTGTCGATGGTTCGACGAAGTTTGGTGCCGACAACCGTTGGGGGTACTTCCCCGGTATCTCCGGCCGTTGGAATATCAGCGACGAAGGTTTCATGAAACCGTTGACCGACAGACGCATTATAACGATGTTGGCATTCAAGCCGGGTTGGGGTCTCGTAGGTAATGCTCCTTCGAGCGAAGGCCTGATGTACAACAAGTACCGCGCAGCCGGTACATACGGTGCAAACGGTTATTACATGAATGCAATGATTCCGGTCAACCTCCGTATGACGACCCTGAAATGGGAAAAAACCAAATCCTGGAACTTGGGATTCGAGTTGGCTGTACTCGACGACTTGTTGAACTTCGACTTGAACATTTATAATAAGAAAACGTCTGACCTGTTGATGCAGGGTATGCGTATACCTTCTTCTACCGGTTTCGCTACATTGGATTATGCAAACGTCGGTGACATGAAGAACGAAGGTTGGGAATTGTATGTAAGCACGAAGGAACTCTTCAAGGTGGGCGACTTCTCGGTTAAGTTCAAAGTGAACTTCTCGCAGAACATCAACCGCGTTACCTATATGGACGAGAGTGTACTTGCAAGCAAGAATGCCGACTACGACTATAAGAACGAGTCTATCATGCAGCGTGTACAGATCGGTAATGCACTGGGTGGTATCTACGGATTCCGTTTCAAAGGTGTTTACCAGTACGATTACGACCACTGCGGTTATTTCAGCAACTCCGACCAGAATGATCCCGACAACAAGATTTATGCCGGCAATACGGCTTGGTATGCCGAGAACGTATTGGGTAAGAAGAACGTGACGACGCCTGTTGCACGCGATGCGAACGGCGAGATCATCTATGACGCCAACGGTGACCCGTTGAGAATGTATTTCGATTATGGAGGCAAAAACTACCAGTTCAAGGGTGGTGACGTTATCTATGAAGATATTAACCACGATGGCCAGATCAATGAATTGGATATCGTTTACCTCGGTAGCTCGAACCCGACGATCAACGGTGGTTTCGGTGTTGACTTCAAGTATGGCCGCTGGACGTTGAAATCGAACTTCAGTTTCCGTGTAGGTAACAAGATTATCAACATGGCACGTATGAAGGCTGAAGATATGCGTACGAACAAGAACCAGAGCAAGGCCGTTAACTGGCGTTGGAGAAAGAATGGCGACATAACTGAGATTCCGCGTGCTATGAATGCCGAAATCGGTGAATCTTACAATGCTTTGATCAGCGACCGCTATGTGGAGAAGGGCGACTACCTCCGTCTGAACTACCTCCAGCTGGGTTACTCGTTCAATCCTTCTGCTTTGAAAAAATACGGTTTGAGTTCACTCCGTCTTTCTGCTTCGGCTGACAACCTCTTCTGTTTCACGAAGTATACGGGTGCAGACCCCGATCATGCCCAGAGTGGTTTCGGACCGGCTGTTGACAATTCAAAAACTCCGCGTGGTCGTTCGTTCACGCTTAGTCTGACTGTTGGATTCTAAATTTTTGCAAGCAATGAAAATAAAAAACGTATATAAGAATCTGCTTCTCTCGGGATGCGCAGCCATGCTGACCGGCGTCACTTCCTGTGATGATTTCCTGACGCTGTATCCCACTTCACAGATTGTTGAGGAGCAATTTTGGGAGGATAAAACCGACTTGATGAGTGCAGTCGGAGGCTGTTACTACCAGATGGTACAGTCGAGTATGGTAGAAAGATATTTTGTATGGGGTGAGGCGCGTTCGGACAACTTCGAACTGAAAAGCGAGGACTGGACGATTATGAAGGACCTTATGAATGCCAACTTGTTGGAAACATCCTCTTTCTTCGACTGGTCTCCGTTCTATACATGTATTAACTACTGCAACAAGGTTCTCCAGCACGGTCCGGATATCGTAGAGCGTGACCCGGCTTTTACCGAGTCGGATTGGGGACCTCTGAAGGCTGAAATGCTGGGTATCCGTTCGTTGTGCTACTTCTACCTGCTTCGCAGCTACGGCGATGTACCTTATGTGACGCAGTCGGTTAGTACCGATGAGGAGGCCAAAGCGCAGAAAGTGGCGCAGACTCCCGTTGCAGAGATACTCGACAACATCATCACTGATTTGGATTCTGTGAAGGATGACGCCATGATCGAGATGGAGACGAATACCTTTACCAAAGGTCGCATGACGCGTAAGGCGCTTTACACGCTTTTGGCTGATGTATCGCTCTGGCGTGCTGCTATGAATGCTTCTTATAAGGATTCAGCCGAGGCACAGGCTATGAGCAAGGCCGATTACGAACGTGTCATTACTTGCTGCGATTACGTAATCGACGAGATGATTCGCGAGAAAAAAGAGAACGGCGGCATCTCGGGCGGCATCTCGATGGGCGGAAGTACGGGCTCTTCTCCCTATCCGTTGATTATGAATCCTTCGGGTTCCATGTTTACGAGTCGTTCGTACCAGGAGATCTTCGGTATCGGAAACTCGAGCGAGAGCATCTTCGAATTGCAGATCGACGGTTCGTCGAATGTGAACACGACGTTTGTCGGTACACAAGATGAAGCCGGTTACTTCGGCCGTGGTAGTGGTTCTATTTTCAACCCTGGAAAGTTGTATGTTTCGACTATCTTCCAGAGCCCCGAGGAGACGCAGGATCCTACGGCGCACGTATTCAGCAAGACCGATATCCGTCAGTGGGAAACCGTGGAGTATCAGGGTTCGGGCCAGAAGGAATTTCCTTTTATAAAATATTGTCCGACAGCTGTAACGCATGAGGTGGATGAGACACAGGCTGCCCGTGGTTTCCTGAAGGAGGCAGAGTATATGGGTATGCGCGGTCTGTCCTGCGATGCAAACTGGATTTTCTACCGTCTGAGCGATGTGATGCTGATGAAAGCTGAGGCTATCAGCCAGCTCTATCCTGAGGATACCAAAAAATTGGCCGAAGGTTTCGGTTTGGTAAATGCTATCTATGAGCGTTCCAATCCTACTTTACCCAATGCCGACAAACT
>CATXZX010000119.1 GCA_958404085.1 uncultured Prevotellaceae bacterium
CATTGGGTCCTGTCGGCGAAACGGCCGGCCGGGCGATTCATGCAGCAGAGGAACGTGCTAAGGAAGAGGGCCGCAGTCTGAGCATCGCTCACTATGACATGCGTTTCCTGAAGCCTTTGGACGAATCGCTGCTCAGCCGGATCGGCTCTTCTTTCAGCAGGATTGTCACGATAGAGGACGGCGTAATCAAAGGAGGTTTCGGCAGTGCGGTCTTGGAGTATCTGTCTGACCACGGGTTTGCGTCCAGTGTGAAACGATTGGGGCTTCCCGATGAATTTGTAGAGCATGGTTCGTCTGCAGAACTCTATCATTTGGTCGGTCTGGACGAAGAATCCATTCTAAAAGAACTTTTATGAAAATTGTAATAGCAGGTGCGGGTGCTGTCGGTGTCCATTTGGCGCAATTGCTTTCGCGCGAGCATCAGAATATCGTGCTGATAGACGAAAGTGTGGACAAGTTGGCGCAGGTAGATTCGGACTTCGACCTTATGACGGTCAATTATTCTCCTTCTTCGATCCGGGGACTGCGTGCGGCTGGGGCCGCAAGTGCCGATTTGTTCATTGCTGTTACACCGGATGAGTCGCGGAACATGACGTGCTGTATGCTTGCCAGTAAATTGGGGGCCAGAAAAACTGTCGCACGTGTCGATAATGATGAATACATCGACATGGCGCATAGCGAATTCTTCACGTCGGTCGGCATTCATTCGCTTATTTATCCGGAAATGTTGGCTGCCCGTGAAATAACCAACAGTATAAAACGCAGTTGGATCCGCCAGTGGTGGGAGGTACACAACGGCGCTCTTGTGATGATTGCCGTAAAAGTGCGCGATAATGCCCGGGTTATCAACATTCCCCTAAAAGAATTGTGCGGCAACGACACGCCTTACCATGTGGTGGCTGTCAAGCGGGGCGACGAGACGATTATTCCGCACGGAGACGATTGCATCCGCAGTCTCGACACCGTTTATTTCATGACAACCCATAAATATATTCCCTATATCCGTGAAATTGTAGGAAAGGACCATTATCCGGATGTACGCAACGTCATTATTGTGGGCGGAGGCAACATCGCTGCCCAGGCGGTCCGTATGATGCCCGATTATATGAACGTAAAGATTATCGAACAGGACGAAAAAAAGTGCGAGTGGTTTAATGAACAGATTGCAGACAATCATCGTGCGCTGGTCATCCATGGAGATGGCCGCGATTTGGCCCTGCTTCGCGACGAGGGAATACAGCGTACCGAGGCGTTTGTGGCCTTGACGGAAAATGCGGAGACTAATATCCTCGGATGTCTGGCTGCCAAACGGCTCGGAGTGCGCAAGACCGTAGCGATGGTCGAGAATATGGATTACATAGGGATGGCCGAAAGCCTGGATATCGGTACAATTATCAACAAGAAGGCGATAGCGGCGAGCCACATTTACCAGATGATGCTGAAGGCCGATGTATCGAACGTAAAGAGCCTGACAGTGGCTAATGCCGATGTGATGGAATTTATAGCCCACGAGGGTTCGAAGATTACGAGCAGGATGGTTAAAGACTTGGGCCTGCCTTCTACAATTACGTTGGGCGGCCTGGTGCGTAACGGCGAGGGGTATCTGATTAACGGTACTACCCGGATCGAGGCCGGTGATACGGTGGTGGTTTTTAGCCTGGAGACAATCATCAAGAAGATGGAGAAATATTTTAATTGATGGCTTACGCTCCTTTTTAACTGTTTCCGGATGATCAACATAAAGATTATATATAAAATTCTCGGTTCGCTGCTTTTTATCGAAGCCATTCTGCTGTTTCTATGTTTCGTTATTTCTTTAGTTTACAGCGAAGACGATCGGATTGCTTTTGGGATTGCTACCGTTTTGGTTTGTGCCGTGGGTTTTATTCTGAAGTATAAAGGACGAAAAGCACAGAATCACATGAGTCGTCGGGACGGCTACCTGATTGTTTCGTCTTCGTGGATATTGTTTACATTGTTCGGAATGCTCCCATTCCTTATCAGCGGTCATATTCCGAGCGTCTGCGATGCTTTTTTCGAGACGATGTCCGGATTTACCTCGACGGGGGCATCGGTTGTCAATAACCTGGATACTTTTCCTCATGCGTTGCTTTTTTGGCGTAGCTTTACACAATGGATCGGGGGATTGGGCATCGTTTTCTTTACGTTGGCCATTTTGCCGTCCATCGGGATAGGCGATGTCAAGTTGTTTGCCGCCGAGGCCACAGGGCCGCGCCATGACAAACTGCATCCGCGCATCCGTACGACGGCCAAATGGATTTGGGGTATCTATCTGTTTCAGACTCTTGCTTGTACGGGCATTCTTTTTTTGTGCGGCATGGGGTTGTTCGATAGCATAAACCATGCGTTGGCGACAACTTCGAGCGGTGGGTTCTCGACCATGCCGGGCGGAATCATGACGTGGCAGTCACCGGTGATAGAATACGTCCTTATCGTGTTTATGTTCCTGGCTGGTATCAATTATACGCTGTTGTACCTATTCTTGCTGAAAGGGCGCGTTTCCCATATGTTCACCGACAGTGAGTTCCGCGGCTATCTGGCCATCGTGGTGTCCGCCTCGGCGTTTATCGCTCTGTTCCTGTATTTTCAGGCCGGGTACGGAGTGGAGCAGGCCATTCGTTCGGCGCTTTTCCAGGTTGTATCCATTCAGACGACTACGGGCTTTTGTTCCGATAACTTTATGATGTGGCCGTCTGTCACGTGGAGTGTTTTGGCACTGGTCATGTGTATCGGGGCCTGTGCAGGGTCTACGTGCGGCGGACTGAAGAGCATTCGTTTTGTCATGCTGTGCAAAACCGCATACAATGAGTTCCGCCATATATTGCATCCGAAGGCAGTTGTTCCTGTGCGCATCAATCATTCTATTGTGACGAGTTCTATCGAACGGACTCTGATTTCGTTTACGGTCTTGTTTTTCCTGCTGGTGGTGCTGGGCACGATCTGTCTGAAAATCATGGGGCTTTGTTATATGGACGCTTTCAGCGTATCGCTTTCGGCCCTCAGCAATTGCGGTCCGGCCATAGGTCCATCCTTCGGGTCGGTGCATACTTGGTACGCCTTGCCAGATGCCGGAAAGTGGTTATGTTCTTTCTTGATGCTTGCCGGACGTTTGGAGATCTTTTCCCTCCTGTTGCCATTCCTTCCCCGTTTCTGGCAAGAAAACTGAGTACCCTTGTTCAGAAAAACAAGGGAGATAAAAATAAAAATCAGGCAGATATTTTAAAACAGGTCCGACCCGTGGTGTCCGAACCCCATGAATGTCGTATCTTTGTTGCCTGAAAAATGGATAGAGTGTAATAATAATTTATATGGATACGAATATTCAGAATGGCAGCCGGCCCGGTCCGAAAATCGCCATGCCGGCATTCTTTCGTTTTACGTCGCTTTTCAAAGAACGTATATGGGGAGGAGACCGTTTGTTGCCCTTTAAGGGCGGTAAGAATCCCGAGAAGGCCGTAGGCGAAAGTTGGGAGATTTCCGGCGTTCCCGGCGATGAGACGCGGGTATGCGGCGGTCCTTGCGACAATTGGACCCTCAGCGAGTTGATTGCATGCTACGGAACCGACCTGACGGGAGATTTTCATGTGGAGAGTGAAGGACCTTTCCCTCTGTTGGTCAAGTTTATCGATACGGCTCAGGACCTCAGCATACAGGTTCATCCCGACGACAGTACGGCGCGCCGCCAGGGTAAACACTGCGGTAAGACGGAAATGTGGTATATCGTCGATGCGGAGCCCGGCGCCTCGTTGCTTGTCGGTTTTAACTGCCGGTTGACGCCCGACGAATACGAGCAGTCTGTAAAAGACAATACTATCTGCGAAAAATTAGTGCGTTACCCGGTGAAGCAGGGCGACTGTTTTTATATTCCGGCCGGTCAGGTCCATGCTATCGGGGCGGGCATTATGCTGATTGAAATCCAGCAGGCCAGCGATACGACTTACCGGATTTACGATTACAACCGTCTCGGCTACGACGGAAAGCCCCGTATGCTTCATACGCAGGAAGCCCGTGAGGCTATCGACTTTGAGCATCGTGTGGAGTGCCCCACTAAATACGATTATGCTACCAACCGGCGTGTACAACTGGAGTCTTGTCCGTTCTATACGACGTCGCGTTTCGACCTGGATGCGCCGTATAAGATAGATTACAGCCGTCATACTTCTTTTGCGCTGCTGATAGCTTACGAAGGACAGGCCGAGGTACGTTGCAAGGGGGAAACTACGGTGTTGAAAGCCGGCGAGACGTTATTGATTCCCGCAGTGGCTCGGGAAGTGGAAATCATTCCTGAAAAAAATACCCTGTTCCGTTTCTTGGAGACCTACGTCTAATAGGAAGCGAAACGTCCGGTAATACATTATAAAAGGACCGGAGCAAAAAGATTATCTGCCAGAAGAAATCTTTTTGCCCCGGTCCTTTTTATTCGGATAATAGTTGCTTCCGATCTGATTAACGGAATTCTACGGTTTCACCGGCCTTCAATGAAATCTCAACCAGCCCGTTAGTCTCGGAGACGGCCTTGTCGGCTTTCAGGTCGCCCGGTTGTGCAATGACGCACTTGCCGCCTTTTTCGGAAGTGATGCGTACGGAGGACAGTCGTCCGCTTTTCCGCTCGGCCGAAACCAGGAAAGCGCCCATGGCACGAAGGTCGGCGAACGAAACGTCTTTCCACGAGGCCGGAATGGCCGGGAAAATGCGGATAATGCCCGTATGGCTCTGCAACAGCATCTCCTGGATACCGGCGGCAAAGGCGAAGTTACCTTCCAGCGTAAACGGGCGGTATGTAAACAGCGACTTGCCCGAACGTGTCTGGTCGCCGTTGGCGTGGAACGTGTTCTTCAGACAGAAACATTGTGCAAAGGTGCGCAACGCGTCGGCCGCTCCTTCGCCGTCCATGGCCCGTGCTTTCATGTTGCCCAGCCAACTGAACGAATAACCGGTCCAGTAGTTCGAACCGAACTGGTCCAGTTTCTTGATGGTGGCTTTGATGATGCGTTGTGCTTCGGGGCCGTCGTTCCAGTCTATGAGTCCCATCGGATGGATGGCCATAGCGTGTGAGAAATGGCGGTGCGAGGCATTGTACGGATAGCCTTTTGCAAAGGTCAGGCAACCTGTTTCGTCCAAATCGTACGTAGGAAATTGTTTCTCTATTTCGCTCCAGTGGCGTGCTTCTCCCTTCAGGTCGAGTGCGTCAGCCATTTCCGCGGCCGATTTAAAGAGCGCGCGCATCAGGGATAAGTCATAATTCGTAATGGTTGGGAACCAGGCGGAAAGCGAGTTGTCGTTGATTTCTGGACTGCTGCTGAACTCCAGTGTACGGAATCCCTGCTTGTTGAAAATGGTGTTCTCTTCCAGGAAAACAGCTACGTCGCGTACGAAGGGATAAGCCCGCTCCTTCAGGAAAGTACGGTCGGCCGAGTATTTCCAGTGTAGGAAGAAGTGGTGCGCAAGCCACGCACCGGCCGTCTGCGACATCGAATACTGAATCCAGCCGCCCATAGGTTCACCCGTCAGGCTTGCCACACCGGGTACGTTCATGCCGTTTTTTCCGAAGTACTCGCGTGTGTAGCGTTTGTAGGCATCGCGTTGGTTCCAAAGCGTGTTCAGGTAACCGCTACCTTCCTTCAGGTGATTGCCGATATACGTGGGCCAATAACTCAGCTGCGTGTTGAGGTCGTGGTGGTAGTCTCCTTTCCAAGGCGGCAACTTGCCGTTGTCGGCCGTCCATACGGCCTGTAACGAAATGGGGTAGGAGTCTTCGCGTGCGGCCGAAGCAAATTTGTACATTTCGTTGTCATATTGTTTCTGGAGCAGGGTGTCGGGGAGTGTGATGCGCGACTGTTTCCAGAAAGAATCCCAGTATTCGATGTGGGCGCGGTAGTCTTTTTTATTGCCGCGTTTGATGGCATCGGCTACTTCGTTTTCGGCCTTGTCGTCTGAGAGCGACGAGGTAACACTCCACACGCCGTAGAGCGTACGTCCCTTTTTCACCCATTCAACAGCTACTTCGTATGAAAAGTCTCCCCATCCTTTTTGTTTGTAGACAAGTCGGTTGCCTGTCCGCTGTATTTCGTCTTGTTTGTAGCCCAGGCGTTCCAA
>CATXZX010000120.1 GCA_958404085.1 uncultured Prevotellaceae bacterium
TTGTAAGGGGAAAATGAGAACACAGCGGTACAAAAGGGGATTGGCTCTTGCCGTGGCATTCATATCAATGCTGACTGTTGCTGTCCCTGCCTTCGCGTACACGCGGGATGAAATTCACGGCATGGTGGGGCACATACCGACGAGGCCATTGCAAGTCGGGGAAAGGGCGGCGGCTTTTACCGTTTCAGACGCGCCGTTTATGGGGGTGGACTTGTCGGAATACAACAAAAGCATATACACAATGCAGAATGGCAAGCTGACGGAGATTACAAACAGTGGGACAAACATCGTGCAAAACCCAATGTTTGGCGACATGAGGCGAATCACCGTAAAGGCTGCGGACGGAGCGACGTGGACCGGCTGGTGTTTGCGCCACGCCGATGCATGGCCTACCGGCATGACGCAGGCCATGGCGTCGGGAAGCAATGCTATAGACTATGCTGAAAACAGCACAAGGTGGAGTGTAGAGCAGATGCCGAACACTGAGAGCAATAACGGCATGCTGTGGTGCGTAGAGCACGCATTCCCGTCAGTGCCCATGGAGGTCATGTGTAACGAGGCCGGCGCAGATTACGATGCGCTGGTGAGAGAAATGCAGACCAAATACGCAGCACAGCAGGCGGCTTTGACTGCTCAGTTCGGCTCGTGGCAGGCTGCCGGCGAGTTTATAGCGGACGTGTATATCTGCGGCGTAATACAGGAGGCGGTATGGTTCCACGAACATAAGCCCGACGTCGCCAACGGCAAACTGGTTTCAGGGCCGACCATGTTAAACGGGCCCGAACCGCTAAGGAAGATATACAATTACCTGTGCAGGGAAAGGGAGATATACAAAGGCTACGCCGACAGGGTGCTCGGCCAGAATTTCTTTCTCTCGTCCACCAACGAGAACAAGCCTACCGTGACCACTGCTGCTGATTCCTGCGGTGAGGGGCTTCTGTACGGGCCGTTCCACCTGTATACCGACATGCTGGCTGTAGGCGATGTTAATCTGTCTCTGACGGGTAATGGAACGGGGATATCCAAGATATGCAAAGTAACGCAAAGCGGAGGAAGGGTCACGGCCCTAACGGAAACATCGAAGGTCAAGGCGGAAGAGGATTTCTATGTCTTCATCTCCAATTCGACCCTGCCCGAAGACTTCGAACTGTCCATAACCGCATCATCGCCTGCCGCATATACCTTTGAGGGCGGGTCTCGCGGCAGGGTCATGGTACCTCAATCAACGATGACTCTGCAAGACGGGACGCCAATGCCCTTCCAGCATATCGGCTTGGGCGGCGTGCCAAGGCGGGTTTCCGCCACAAGGACGCTGGATTTCCCGCAGTTCAAGGGCCAGACCACGGGCTGGGCGTTGATAACGAAGACCGATGAAAACGGGAACGTCGTGCCCAACGCCGTTATAACCGTAAAAAACGCGGGGAATGAGGAGGTTGGAGATTATGTCATAGGCGCCGACGGCACGGTCAAGGTGGATAACCTTGCCCCCGGAACATACTCGTATACCGAGAAGGAGGCGCCGAGCGGATACGTGAAAAACACCGGGACGCACACCTTCACCGTTTCGGAGGAAGGCGGCGCCGCAACGGGAGACCTGACGTTTGTGAACGAAAGAGTTAAAGCTCAGGTCACATTGTCGAAGGTGGACGCCGTTACCAATGCCGCAGTACCGGGCGCCAAGCTTGCGGTATACAACGCTGCCCGGGATGTCGTTTTCGAAGGCACGACAGGCAGCGACGGCAAGCTGACCGTCCCGAATCTCGTTCCGGGAGAGTATACGTTCAAGGAGACCGAAGCGCCGCAGGGATATAAGCTCAACGCCGAAGAGCTTTCCTTTACTGTGAGCGGCGATGGCGAGGTCTCCGGTGTAACGGTCCTCTCCAATGAGGCGATTAACGTGACCATAAAGAAAACGGACGCCGCTACGGGGAATCGTGTTCCCGGCGCGGTAATAGAATTTTTCGATGGTGCTGAACAGTCCATGGGCACGTATACGACGGACAACCTGGGCTGCATAACCCTCGAAAAGCTGAGCCCCGGCACATATAAGTACAAAGAGAAGACGGCGCCCGAGGGATACGAGCTCAATGAAAACACTTATACCTTTGAGGTGGCTGCGGACGGGACTGTGACCGGCACTACGGCTTTCACGAATACACCTTTGCCGCCTGCGGCCGGCACGGCGGTCATTTATAAGGTAGGAAGCAATGAAGAGCCGCTGGCAAAGGCCGTCATCGTGGTCAAGGAGGTACTTTCTGATGCGGAAGTATTCAGGGGCCCCACGGATGCTGCCGGAAAGATTGAGGTCCCCGACCTCGCCGTGGGCAATTACTCATACAGCGAGGTGAACGCTCCGGAGGGATACATAAAAGACGATGGCGAATACTTTTTTGAGGTCAAGAAGGACGGCACGGTCGTAGCGGGAGGGACCGACAGCACGACTCTCATTAAAATCAAAAACAAACCTACTGTCGTCAGAATCCGCAAGGAGGACAAGGACACGAAAATAGGCTTGAGCGGAGCAGAGATACAGATTCGTGCGGCAAACAACACCCCGTATGGGCCGTACACTACCGATGCGGACGGGTATGTGCTCGTGGAGGCGCTGCCTGTGGGCAGTTATATCGCTACGGAGACCGTGGCGCCTGAAGGATATGCGCAGACCACGGCGGACTTCACGTTCCAGGTCACTGAGCAGAACGATGAGAATAACCCGGTCAGCGTTGTGATTCCCAACAGTAGGGCCAAGGTGGATGTGGAGTTTGAAAAGTATGACTCCACTACCGGCAGAGGCTTGGCCGGAGCCGCATTTTCCGTATATGACGTATTGACGAATAAACAGGTAGCCGCCGTTACGTCGGACGCCAATGGCAAATTAAAATTTCAGGTAGACCCGGGCGACTACTATATACAGGAGACCAATGCGCCGAACAACTACGAGCTGAACACGAAGAAATATCAGTTCCATGCAGCCGCTGACGGCACAATAACCAACGAACAGGGCGATAAGATAGAAAACCTGCGAATCCCCAACGCTCCGGGCAGCTACTCCGTTACACTGCGGAAATACGATTCAAAAACAAACGAGCCGCTGGCGGGCGCCGTTATAACGGTATACAATTCCATCGGCAGGGATGTGTTCAGCGGCACGACGGATGCGGACGGCAACCTCAGGGTTCCGACGCTTTCGCCGGGCAGATACAGCTACAAGGAGGTGGAAGCTCCCAGCGGGTATTCGTTGAATCAGGAGATATTCTCCTTCACGCTGAAGAATGACGGGACCACGGAAGGCGTCTTAAAGATGCCAAACACACCCAATAGCGGCAGCTTCGGCGGCGATGGCGACGGTGGAGAAATAGACCTTAACCAGGGGAATATCAGCGTAACCATTACCAAGACGGATTCGACCACCGCCGCATCCGTGCCCGGCGCAAAAGTAGCCATATACGATACGGGTGGGAACCTCGTGTTTGAAGGCATCACCGGCTCTGACGGAAAGATGACCTCTACACCGCTCAAGCCCGGCAAATACACATTTAAGGAGACGCTGGCCCCCGATGGGTATAAGCTGAACACAAACGCCTTCGAGTTCATCATTAACGGCGATAAGACCGTAACGGGTACAACGGCATTTACCAACGAACGCCAGTCGCATGTGGTTCGCATAACCAAGACCGACCTGACTACGGCGGCGCCGGTGCCCGGCGCGAAGGTGGCCATATACGACAGCACCGGCAAAAAGGTGTACGAGGACGTGACCGACTCGAACGGCGTTCTCACCTCCACTTCTCTTGCACCGGGCAGGTATACCTTCAAGGAGACGCTGGCTCCTGCAGGATATGTGCTGAATACCAATTCCTTCGAGTTCACCGTCAATCAGGACGGGACCGTAACGGGTACGACGGCATTTACCAATGTGCGGAAGGCGGCTTACCTGACCAAGTATGGCGAGAACAACTCGGTATTGGCAGGCTGCAAGGTGGATATAACGGGTGCAAACGGCAATAAGGTCATGAGCGCCGTCAGCGACAGCAACGGCAGGATAAACATATCATCACTGCCTGCCGGCACATATCATTACCGCGAAGTCGCGGCGCCGGAAAAATATGCACTGAATCCCAAGACCTACTCCTTTACCATAAGGGAGGATGGGAGCATAACCGGCGATGTGTCTTTCACCGATGAGATGACGGTGGTTTCTCTCAAAAAGGTTGACGGTTCAAACAACCCCCTTGCTGGGGCTACCATAGGACTGTACGCTGCCGGGGACGGGAAGCTCCTGCAATCCGTGATAACGGACAGCACCGGGCTCGTAATGTTCAAGGGCCTCACCCCGGGCAAGTATTATTTCAAAGAGCTAAAAGCTCCCAGCGGATATGCGCTGTCCAATGACGTTATCCCGTTCGAGATGACGTCTTACTGGGACAATGCATCCGCCACGTACACCATGCGCAATACGAAAATCGTGCAGACCGGTGGCGACGACATGCCCATAGCGGCAATGGCAGCCGCAGTCATAGCGATTTCGCTTGGAGTATACGGCGTTATTGCTCTGCGGCGCAGGCTCAAGGGTGGAGACAGCTAAACAGGACAAGGAGAACCACGTTCTTTTCGGATTAGGGGAGAGCGTGGTTCTTTTTTATTACCTAACGTATGATACATATAATATACATTTTTGCCGGCGCCTGTTGACGCAGGTCTTCTCTCGGCGTATAATGTACTTGTTGAATGCGTGCAAGTTTAAAAAACATAGTGTATAATGTTATATATAAAATACGTTATATAACGCGATAAAACGCACACGGTGGAACGGGATTGAAAAAATGCACCGGAGAAAAAGTCAAAGACGGCGCAAGCTGCGACCATTTAAAAATATTGGAACGCAGCTATAGTTGCCCGGTTGCATAACACGAAACACGAAAGGAGGGCAGCTGCTCCTCCCCGAAGTTAAACCAGGGGGTATCCGCAGCGAAATTTCGATGAAATTCAGCCTCAGCAAAATAAGAGAAGAGTTCTTACGACTGGATAAAATCACGGCGCTGGATACACGTATAATCAGCCTCCGCATGTCCGGCACTTTGATAAACAGCATGGACAGGATTCAATACAAGGAAATCCCTATAGACGGGGGCGTTAAATACTTCCCGAGGGCTATATCGTTCCAGAGCACATTACTGGAGGCAGACGAAGAGATTTTTTATCTGACGGTTGACGGCGCATATGCAACTGTCATGGCTGTGATTAAGGATGGCGCGAAGCATAAATATGGAGACGAGGCATGGAATTGGGCATGGGGTGTTTTACGGGACAAAAACGCCATACACAAAGCGTGCAGCGGCCCGGGGAGAAGCTCGGCCGTGCCGCACTCGGCAACGCCAAAGTCTCTGCCGATAGACGCGGAGTTGAACATTGCGGTCGCGTGGATGGGCGCCGACAAAAATAAGCCGCCGCTGGTTGCGACCGCTGTTGAAATCATAGCGGGGCCGGCGCGTATTGATTTCTGCCGCCTCGTGCAAACCGCATGGGTCGCAGACGCCGCATTTGCCGCGATATTAGACGGTCTGAATCACCCGTCTCTTGAAGGGAAGAAGCACATCATGGTGGGCAGCTCCCGGCGGCGGGTGTATGAGCTGTTGTGCGGCAGCAGGAGGCCGGACAACAAATACGAAAGCGAAGCAATAGGCTCGATTGCGCAGCTGTGCAGAGAGAGGGGCTTTATCCTGAGCTATAACCATATCCCGCTGCTCAGGGCGCGCAGCCTTTCGCTTGCTGCGGCGAAGGAGTGTTATTCCGCGTTGATGGAGGCAAAGACTTCATCCGGCGAGGACTGCCTATGGTCCCCGGATTGGATTGAACCGCATATGGAAATGCCGCTGCCGCTCGTTCCGGTCGTGGGCGAAACCGTGGCGGAGTCCATAAGCAAGCTCAACACTGCGGAGAGCCGCACGCTGCGGATGCTCACAGAGCTCCGTCTTGGCGGCGCAGACGGGTTTTCAGGCATCGACAGGGAAGATTGCCTTGCTGTGATTGAAAAGCGCTTTGGAGCCAAAACAATGCGGTTTGCGGCCATGGCGTCGGAGTCGCTGTTTAATGACGACAGCGA